>CAZKUS010000399.1:0-2137 GCA_964556025.1 uncultured Clostridia bacterium
TTTCTTGATAGCTAGTGATAAAGCATTATATTCTCCCTCATGAAACTTTTTAGCTTTACTGTCCTTTGGTAACTGATTCATTAGTTCCACTCTTTTGGCTTTTTCTGTTTCCAATTCTTTTATAACTTCTTGCATTATTTTTGCTCACCCCCTTCCCCTTCGTATTCATGAATGTATCTATATAATGTTGGCCTAGATACCTCTAATAATTTGGCGAATTCTGTCGCTGTAATTTCTTGGTCCTTCCATTTCCGATAATACTTCTTGAAGCTGGCAGGGATTTTTCGCTTTGGTCTTCCTAATTGTTTCCCTTCTGCCTTCGCTCTGTTCACGCCTTCCTGAATACGTTGCTGTATCTTCTTACGTTCTGATTCCGCTATATATCCCAATAATTCAATCATCAAGTTATTTAACAGACTGGCAAGTGCTTCATCTTCTACATTGAAGGTGGGTAAGTCTATGATCCTGACGTTTACCCCTCTGGCTTTAAATTCAGCTAATTCTGTTTTTATCTCCTCATAATTTCTGCCTAGTCTATCTAATTCTTTTACAATGATAGTATCACCTGTTTTGGCTGTGTTTTTAAGTGCTTGATACTGTGGTCTATCAAAATTCTTTCCGCTAATTTTATCTTTAAAAAGGGAGTCCAGCTCCAGTCCATTCTCTTGACAGTATTCTTTAATAGCGTATTCCTGTCTATTCCCGTTCTGCTGGTCTGTTGATACCCTCACATAGCCGTAAATCATGTGTTATCACCCCTCTGTTAACTGTTGTCTGTATTATAGACTGTTTCAAAAAACTTTTCAAAGTTATTTTACACTTTTCTGCTTAAATTATGCCCGATATTCTCTATTATTTTCTTTTTTGTTTCTCTTTTCTCCCTATTTCATAAAACTGTAGTTTTTTTAACAATAAAAAAAGACGGGGATTTCCCCGTCATAGTGATTCAATAAATCTGTTATATTTATATTTGTGAATGTAACTCTATCCACGCGAGTTACATTCAATTTTTATATTATCCCCGCCATGACAGCAACAGAAATGACTGCCATTTGAAATAATAATCGGTTCGCATTGAATTGCATTAGTCAGTTTTTACCATCTCATGAAACTGTGTTAAACCTTCTTCAATTAATTCTGGTTTTTCATCTCCCAATGGTCTCTCCCTAACCATTTTATCCCAATCATTAAAATCCTCATAATCCATACCTTGGAGCTGTCTCTGTTCTACTGCTCTAAAAAGTGCATCGGGTTCAATTTGCATTATAATCCTCCTGCTAAATCATGGTATCTATATAAACACTTGCAGGAGCTTCATATTTTAATTGTGAGTGCTTTTAAATCACCTCCGAAGGTGTTTATATTATCAAATTACTTTAAACCTTCTCAGTGCCTTCTAGTACCTTAATAATCCTTTCGAGTTTGCTTTTACTTGGTTCATTATTAAAATCCTGTATCATTTCAGCTAAATTGCTATTAATACAATTGAAGTGAGGAGCTACTATAATCTCGTTAGCTATGTCGTCGATTATAATAACGGCTTCGTCTTGAATGTACTTTGTTTTGCGTTCTAAATTTCTTATTCTGGCCTTCATCGGCAATCACTCCAAATATCTTCCATAGTCTCGACAGGTAAAATAGTCAGATTCCAGTCCTTCTGATCGGCAACTATCTGCAGTTCTGCTATGTCCTTACAACTACTCACTTGTTGTTCTACGTTGTGATTGGCATTTAATATAGCATATATTTCAAATTCCTTTCCTTCGGGTTCGTCTATTCTCTGGAGTTTCACGTTCCAATTTTGGCCATCTGTAAACACTATAACAATCGGACCTGTTTTCCTTTGGACTTGTTTATCTAAATTCTTAATCAACCTTCGCATCACCATTGGCCCCCTTGCTCCAAGCGTTCTTCTATCTTATCAAGTTTTTCCTGTAATTCTCCCTGTTCCATTGCTTTCAGAGACGTATTTAATAGACTTGAGATAGTTCTGGCTTTCGCATTATCCATCTCACCATCTTGCATTAACTGGTTAATCACTCTTTGGGCCACTTTTCTAACGTCTTTAGGTTCTACTATCCTAATTTTCGTCTTATATTCTGACAAATTTATCACCCCTTTAAAATCCCTTTATGCT
>CAZKUS010000400.1:0-1594 GCA_964556025.1 uncultured Clostridia bacterium
AAACATCTTCAGCCTCGTAAATATAATCTTCAAAATCTTCAGTTCCTTCAACACTGGCTGTAATCGTGCTTTCACCAAAAAGTTCTTCTACGGTTGAAACAGTGTCGTGTGGATTCTCTGTACTACTTGTTGAATAAGCAGTTTCCTCTCCGGACATAGTCCACCCATATTCTATATCTATATCTTCTCTTAGTTCTTCGTTGAATGAATAGTTGACTTCTTGGTCAAGATAGAGATCATCAACGTAGAAATACCTCTCCAAATCTTCAGGCTCTATAATATAGTGCTCTATATAATCAATCAGAGGAATAGTATCTTCATATTCATCACCATCTCCCGAAACCTCTACCTCATCCCATGATTCATATCCTTCTATCTCCACCTTAACATCTCTAGGACCTGGTAAACCGCTGTACTCTATATCTACCTCGCTTCTCCCGTCTTCATCCAGGGATTCGTGGAGTATCTCTTCACCTTCAAAGTACCATGTAATATCCGCTTCCTCCCAGTCCTCCTGATCCTCTATAGGTTCACTACCAACCGAATCTTGAAGCTCTGCTTCAAAAGTCTCTGTTGTCTCGTTACCTCCTTCTTCACCATCCACCTCTCTAAGAACTTCATCAGGACTTGAAATAACGATTTCAACGTATTCTAGCTCTGAAAGCAGTCCGAATTCTACTTCATCATCTTCAACTGTTATGTTGTACTCTTCACTCTGGTTGGTTCTGTAAAGGTCGTGTTCACCGGTTCTTGCCCTTGTAGTGTAGTTCCCTTCTTCCAGTTCCCTTTCAAAAGAGAACTCGCAGACGCCTTCCCGGTCGGAAACCTGGCTGTCAAGCTCCTCCCAGCTATCATTTATCTTGATCTCGTAGATACACTCTACTCCTTCAGGTTCAAGTTCTTCCTTGTCAAGGTTTTCAAACCTGAAAGAAACGTTTTCCTCCTCTCCACTGGTGTATTCGTAGCTTGCATCTGTTATGTTCTCAACACCTACCCTGTGTTTGTTTACTTCAGGACCTGAGAACTCTGTGGTGTTTTCAACACCTTCCTCCCCTGTGTATTCAAACAGGTAACTGTTGTCACCTATCCAGTTCTCATCGGTCACAACCTGTTCAAAAACAACTGTTTCAGACGCATCGTGATCCTCAACTCTCTCAACAAGTTCCCAGTCCTCTTTATTCTTGACAAACAGTGAAACGTTCATCCTGTCTTCAAGATCAAAGTCAGCGGAGTAATCAACTTCGCTTCCCCATGGAGTTTCTGCGGGCTCCACGGTCACGTTCCTGTAATCAGGTTCTTCTCTCTGAACACCTCTCCTCCTGTAAGTTACCTCTCCCGTAACATCTTCCTTTTCTCCAACCTCGGGCTGAACCACTTTGAAGTAATCATAACCGTACTCAACGGAACCTGTATCGGATTTGCATACCAAGAATTTGTATTCTCCCACTTCTTTTTCTGAGAACTCTGGTTCGTCAGTATCACATATCTCAGTGTTTGTATCCGGAGTTATATCGACGAATTCCGAATCATTGTTGTAATCAACAGCTATCTCGACATCGGTCCAGTTCGCATGATAATCTTCATCCAGCTCTTT
>CAZKUS010000400.1:1604-2133 GCA_964556025.1 uncultured Clostridia bacterium
TGACGAAAGTGACATTCTCAAAAACAGCATCTGTTTTGTTTGTCTCTCTTGTAACATCGAAGAATTCTTCCTCGGTATCTTGGCCTATTCTGTGTTCGTAAGGCTCCGATACCTCTACAGGTACATCGGATTCGACCTCTTCCCTGTCAAGCCACATCGTGTCATCTTCTCTTTCTGGTAACATGTCAGAGATCCAATAGTCAAGACCTGGTTCAATCAGTGTACCGTCCTCCTCCATGAACCCAAGGAAAACCCTGTCGTCTCTTTCGCTTTCGAAGTACTCCCTGTTGAAAACAAGCTCTGATCCTTCATGGACCTTTCCGCTTATATCATCAGAAGTTATGCTCCTGACATATATAGGGTATTCGGGAACATCTTCGTAACCTATCTCGATCAAGTCGTACCTTAATTCTTCACCGGCCTCTATGTTGCTGGTTCTTTCCCACCGGTCCCTTCTCAACTCCACGTCCAGAATATCTGATATGTTGTACTCGAACTCCAGCTCAGGTTCCCTGATCCTCAAAACACC
>CAZKUS010000401.1:0-2131 GCA_964556025.1 uncultured Clostridia bacterium
GTCAGTGATCAAATCAGATAAAACTTCTTCTGTATACCAAGGGTCGTTACCACTCTGCATGACAAAAGTGCGATAACCGAGTTGGTGACCATATTCACAAGCTTTTAGAATCTTGTCTGGGGATAAACGATACCTGGTCACTTGTTTATTTGAACATCTAAGACCACAGTACAGACAATCTTTTTTACAATAATTAGATATCTCTAGTAAACCTCGCACAAAAACTCGCGGCCCATAATATTGATCCCGTACTTGGCTAGCGTATTTATATAAAATAGCCCTGGACTCTTGATCAGCTATCAGCTCTGATAAGAGGGTTGCTAGTTCTTGCCTATCAAGATTATTGATATGATAAAGTTTTTGTAGTAAAGACACTACTTGAGGGTTAGATGCCATATTTTGAGGGTTAGATGCCATATTAGCTGTTTCCTCCTGTCAAGATCTGTTTAGCTTCTTTAAAAGGATCCAGGGCTCGCTGTAAGATTCCATGGACTTGGGCAATTAGTACCCCATAATTTACTATAGGGATGCCCTTTTCCTGAGCTTGGGATATTCGATAGAGGACTGCTCTTCTATTTAACATACAGGCACCACAGTGAATAATTAAGGAATATTTGTCTAGATCTTCGGGAAAATGAGTTCCAGTACAAAACTCAAAATTGATATTTTTACCTGTAAACTCTTCCACCCACTTGGGGATTTTATAGCGTCCAATATCATCTGGCTGACGATGGTGGGTACAGGCCTCTGCCACCAATACCGAATCATTTTCCTGCAGCTGATCTAGAGCTTTAGCACCTTTGACAAATTCCACTAAATCCCCTTTATTACGGGCAAATAGGATAGAAAATGAAGTCAGGGCAATGTCTTCTGGGGTATCTTGTGCTACCTGACCGAAAGCTTGCGAATCTGTAATAACCATGCTGGGTTTTGTCTTCATAGATGAAATAGTATCTGATAACTGGTCTTCTTTGGCCATTATAGAGACAGCATCACTATCTAAAATATCTCTAATAGTCTGTTGTTGCGGCAAAATCAATCGACCTTTAGGTGCTGCCGAATCAATGGGAATAACTAAAACAATCTGTTCTCCAGGGGAGATTAGATCACTTACTAATGGCTTTTGATCATCTTGAGGGATATTTTTTATGATAAACTTTTTTAATTTATCAATATTTTCGTTAGTGTAAGCAGAAGTAAATATAAACGGGATCCCCAGGTCCTGGGATAGCTTGTCTACCATATCTTTGTAGTCAGAGTTGAGATCTATCTTGTTGACTACTCCCATTAATGGGATATCGTATTTTTTTATTTTATCAATTGTCTGTCGGTCTTCTTCGGTGATCCCCACCGTCCCATCGATTATCATTAGGGCAACATCTGATTTGTTAAGAACATTCATGGTTTTTTCTTTTCGTAAGCCACCCAGTTCACCAGTATCGTCTAGTCCAGCAGTATCGATAAATACCACCGGCCCAATGGGTAATAGCTCCATGGTTTTATAGACAGGATCAGTAGTAGTCCCTTTAACTGATGACACTAGAGCAATATCCTGGTTGGTAATAGCATTGATAATACTTGATTTACCAGCATTGCGATTTCCAAACAGAGCAATATGTACTCTACTTGATCTCGGGGTTTTATTGAGACTCATAACTTGACCTCCTCCTTGACATGAAAGTAAATTGACATGAAAGTAAATTTGTTAACTTTTCTAACTAATATATGTATTCTGTGCAAGTAGTAATAATTCCTGCTACTGTTTGTGAAATTTTAAATATAACCATTTATATAATAATACCTGTCTGTTTTGTTGTCAATTTTTGCGCCATTTTGTTTTTTTGCGCCATTTTGTCAAGCAGCAGAGCAGCGGATTCCCCGGTTTGAACGTAAAAACACTTTGAAAAAATTAAATCGGGGGTTCGAACCCCCGATTTAATTTATCTACTAAATATTTATATTAAACTCAACCCAATTTGGGTTTTATTGTACTCATCCAGGTCGAATTTTTCTCCCATTAGCTCGTCGATTCGGTCTTCAGTATGTAGCAATGAAAGTCTATGCGGATTTAATAATATTATTGCTATCAATCTTTAATCTAATCCCTCTATATTTCCCTCACCATCAAATT
>CAZKUS010000402.1:0-2125 GCA_964556025.1 uncultured Clostridia bacterium
CAACCCGAAACATTGGATGTGAAATTGAAGAGTTCAGCTAACAAGATTCAATTTTAACACAGCCTATTTAAATGGAGGAGGATTACAGATGAGACAAAATAGAAAACCAGATGAAATACGTAAAGTTCAGATTGAACCGGACTTTGTAAAACATCCAGAGGGTTCTGTATTGATTAGCGTTGGAGATACCAAAGTTATATGTAATGCCACAATTGAGGAAAAAGTGCCTCCCTTTATGAAAGGTGAAGGACGAGGATGGGTTACAGCTGAATATTCTATGCTGCCGAGAGCCACTCAATCCAGAAATGTCAGAGAAGCGGCTAAAGGTCGTTTAGGTGGTAGAACTCAAGAAATTCAACGTCTTATTGGAAGATCATTGCGTTCTGTAATTGATTTGGACAAATTAGGAGAGAGAACAATTTGGCTGGATTGTGATGTTATTCAAGCTGATGGGGGAACAAGGACTGCTTCTATTACAGGGGCTTTTGTTGCTATGGTAATAGCCCTGGATAAATTAGTGCAAGAAGAAAAATTATCCCAAATACCCGTTACTAATTATCTAGCAGCTGTCAGTGTCGGTATAGTAAATGGAGAGATTCTTTTGGATCTGGAATCATCTGAAGATTTTGAAGCTGATACGGATATGAATTTAGCGGGGACAGACTCTGATGAATTTGTAGAAATTCAAGGGACAGGTGAAAACCATCCTTTCAGCAGAAAAGAAATGGAGACAATGATTGACTATGCCAGTAAAGGTATGACTGAATTAATTAAAGTACAAAGTGATGTGCTGGCAGGAATTTTTCACTTCCCAAATAATACTAAAAACTAACGGAGATTAAAAATCAGATTAGAAACGAGGTGTCTTCTGTGGTAAAATTGGTATTAGCTACTGGTAACTCTGGGAAAGTAACAGAATTGAGTGATCTTTTGTCTGACTATCATATTGAAGTTTTATCAATGAATGACTATAGCAATATTGAGGAACCCAAAGAAACTGGAGAAACTTTTGCGGAAAATGCAATTATTAAAGCGGAAAATGTGGCAAATGCTACTGGAGAATTGGCACTGGCAGATGATTCTGGTCTTGAGGTTGACGTTTTAAATGGTGAACCTGGGGTTTATTCTGCACGCTATGCCGGAGATTCTGCTGATGATCAAGATAATAATAACAAACTATTAAGAAGCTTAGCAGATATTTCTTTGGAAAATAGAACTGCGAAATTTAAAAGTGTAATAGCTCTAGCTCACCCGAACATAACAACGCTCACTTTTTCTGGGATTTGCCATGGTTATATCATAGACGAGCCTAGAGGTGAAAGAGGGTTTGGTTACGATCCTTTATTTTATTTTCCGGAAACTGATAAAACTTTTGCTGAAATGTCGGGTAATGAAAAAAGTCTAATTAGTCATCGGGGAAGGGCGTTACGTAAACTGATAAATAGCTTTGACGAAATACTTACATACTTGGAGGGATAGTACATGACTCCTACTAACCAGCAACTGATAAGAATTGCAGTGATAAGTGACACTCACGGTAAAATAAAGGGTGTTGAGGATTATTTAGATCAACATGGACCTTTTGATTTGGTATTACATGCAGGTGATTTTACTGTAGACCTGTATAAGATTATTCAGTTATGGTCAGAACGGACTGTTGACAATCAACATCTGCCGTATGGTTATTACAGTGTTTCTGGAAACTGTGATGAATTTCCTTATCCAAAAGAATTGATGTTAAATGTAGGTGGGATAAGATTTTTAATTTTACATGGACATGAATCTGGTGTTAAATCAGGGTTGATGCAATTAAAGTATCAGGCCTTAGAAGAAAAAGCAGATGCAGTTATTTTTGGTCACACTCATATTCCAGTGAATATAAAAGAACAGGGGATCTTGTATTTCAATCCCGGTAGTGTTAGTCAGCCGAGAGGCGGCAGTGCTGCTAGTTTTGGCATTTTAGAATTAGGTGATAAAAAAATTATAAATTCTTCACTGATTTATGTTTGACAAAGACATCATGATACGTTATACTAATTCTTGCGATAACGAAAGGGCAAAAAATTTTGTCGGGGCGTAGCGCAGTTTGGTAGCGCACTTGGTTTGGGACCAAGGAGTCGCAGGT
>CAZKUS010000403.1:0-2109 GCA_964556025.1 uncultured Clostridia bacterium
ATGAAAGATTTACTCGAAAATGAAAAATACGATCTACTGTTGTTTATGATTACAGATATTGAAAAACAAGATTCTTTTATATTATTAGAAGGCAATGACTGTAGTGCAGTGGAATCAGTATTTAACACTAAACGCAGTCAAGACAATACCATGTATTTAGAAAATGTAGTGAGTAGGAAAAAGCAAGTTGTTCCACCTTTATCTAGGTATTTTTCAGAACGTTAATAATAGATTGCTTTGATAAAAGCGCTGTTATATTCTATTGTTGATAGCAATAAACACTTCAATTGAACGTATTATGCAGTTTTGAAATACATCTTAACGAGGAGCAAATAGGAAAGGGGTGTCCGAGAAGTAAGTTCACTTTTCGGACACCCCTTTTGTCAACAATAAAACCTAGTTCTATTTATATCTTTATCTTTACAGTAGATTAATTGCTATAACTTTTGGCTCAATTTATCTAATATCTGCTCTGCTACTGACCGTTTAGTTATAGGCATCATTTTCTGTAAGCGGCCTTCAGAGTTATAAAAAGTTCCGTCCATTTCTAGATAGTCTTCTGCTACTAATTGAACATCTCCTCCTACATTACCGTTAATTCTTCCAGCTGAAAGGGAAACCACAGCCATTGATCCATTACTTTGTTCTGCTAACTTAGCTGACAGTTCTTCATCGGACTCTATAACCAAAGCTCCTGCCACCTGGCCTTGATTCACTTTATCAATAGCATCTTGATAATCACAATTCACTAGTTCCTCTAAAAGTAGTCCATAACTGTTACTCGCAGGCTGCATAACTATTACTTTTGGGCTTCCCTGATGGTTTTTAACCAATTCAGTTACAGCTTGCAATTCTTGTTCAGACATTTGAGCACCGTCTAGTATTATTACAGGATTCATAGCACTATTTAATTTATCCCGTAAGTTCTGCAACTGTTCGCTCATACCGCTGTCTTTAACTAGAGCATCTAAAGTTTCCTTACCTGTTTCGGCATTATCCACATTTAATTTGATGTCTGCATTATCATCTAACTTAGTTTCTACATCATTGATCAAAGCTAGTTCAGCACCGCGATTTTTATTTATTCTAACTCGATTATCCATTACTGGATAGTCTCCCCCTGGATTAATCCGGTATAAAACCATTAAATCAGTTTTGTCTAAGTCAGTAAATTCTCCACCGAAGTCTTTTATCAGTTGTTTTTGAGCTTGCTTCATTACCTGATAATTAATTGATTGAGTGGTAGTAATCGTATTAGACGACAAATTTTCTGTAGCTACTTCTACAGTTTTCCTGGCAACTTCCAAACTCATCTTTGGGGAAATGAATACTGCTAACTCACCTTGATCTTTAGCTTTAGACAGGTTACTTACTGCTTTGTCAATATTTTGTTCTGTTTCATCTACATCTGCATTTTTATCCACACCATTCATGGATCTGTTACTGTATCTATAAGCACCTTCTACACACAGGTTACCTAAATTAACTTCATTACCAACTTCTGAATTAACTTCTACTAGGTCGTCACCAACGTGGTGGAGTGTTACTGTACAACCCACACTACAATGGGGACAAACTGATTTTATTTCTTCAGTTTTCCAAGGACCAGGCTGTTCAGCAGATAACCTTCGGGTTAAAGCTCCCGTAGGACAAGGTGAAACACATTGACTGCAAGATTCACAATCGGTTTCTTCTAATGGTCTTTCCAGAGACGGTAATACAATTGTGTCTAACCCTCGGTTCACCATTCCAAAAGCATTTACACCTTGAACTTCACTACAGATTCTTACACATGTACCACACAAAATACATTTGTTAGGATCACGCTTGATATAAGGATGATCCTCTGGAATGGGATGATTTTGCTTTCGGTCCATTATAATCATCTCATCATCAGAAACTTGATACTCAGTAGCCAATTCTTTCAAGTCACAATCAAATACCTCATCACAGCCACATGATAAACATCTTTTACTCTCTTTTTTAGCTCTTAATTCATCAAACCCTGATGCGTATTCAACAAAACTGTATTTTCTCTCATCGGGTTCCATAATAGGTTGATCAGTTTTATCTTGTTTTTCTACATCAGAATACTCTTCCGGATCGATT
>CAZKUS010000404.1:0-2098 GCA_964556025.1 uncultured Clostridia bacterium
GAAGCTGACTTCCCCATGATCGTAGGTAATGTTGAGCAAGATGGAGAACCTCTTTTTGACCCCTATGAAATTGTAGAATGGGGCGGACAAGAAGTCGGCATTTTCGGTCTAGCACCTCTTAATACACCAGAAGTTACCCATCCTGACAATGTAGAAGGCATTGATTTCACCGATGAAGTGGAAATAGCTGAAAAATATGTGGAAGAACTGGAAGAGGAAGATGTAGATAAAATTATCGCTTTAACGCATATTGATTATGACAGGGATGTAGCAGTAGCTGAGATCGATGGAGTAGATATGGTAGTTGGTGGTCATGACCACCTGATACTAGAGGAAGAAGTGGAAGACACATTAATTGTTCAAGCAGGAGAATACTCTGAACATGTCGGTTATGTTGATTACATTTATAAAGAGGGCGAACTAGTAGAGAAAGATGTAGGGATGATTCCTTACAGTGAAGATATTGAGCCACACCCAGAAGTAGAAGATGTACTGGCTGAATATCAAGAGTACATCGATGAAATGGAAGATGAAGTAGTAGGAGAAGCATTGGTAGAGCTAGAAGGTGAAAGAGAAGATGTTAGAAGTAGAGAAACAAACCTTGGAAACTTACTAACTGATGTCATGAAAGAAGCGGCTGACGCCGATGCAGCTATTACAAATGGCGGCGGTATCAGAGCTCCAATTTCTGAAGGTCCTATAACTGTAGGCGATTTAACAGAAGTACTTCCTTTTGGAAATGAAACAGTCAGAGTGGAAATGACAGGAGAACAGATTTTAGAAGCTTTAGAAAATGGAGTATCAGAGTATCCTCATCCTGATGACATTGATGAGGACACTTCCTGGGACGGTCGTTTCCCACAAGTATCAGGTTTAGAATTTAGCTTTGACCCTGCAGAAGATGCCGAGGAAAGAGTGAGCGATGTTTACATTGACGGTGAAGCTTTAGATGAAGAAGAAACTTACGGTATTGCTACTAACGACTTTATGGCAACTGGTGGAGATGGTTACTATGCAATAGATGAAGGCGAATTGGTTTTTGAATCTCACGAACCTATGGACGTCACATTGGCAGAAGCTATTGAAGAAATGGAAGAAGTAGATGTTGAAGTTGAAGATCGCATCGAAATGATTGAATAAAACTGATTTAGCTGTGAAGGCAATACTGATTAGAGTTTAGATGTTTGCGAGATAGTTTACTTAAAAATCCATACTGATAATTTATTGTTATTACAATCTGACAGTAGACGCGTAATTCTATGTAATTTAAAAGGCTGCCCTAGAAGTGCAAATTGTATGGCACATCTATTGGGGCAGCCTTTCTGTTTGTTTGACATATTTTATCAAAAAATGTGTCAAACAAACAGAAACAGAAATTCAAGTATTATAAGTGACGATGACAGTTTGACTGGATATTTTTACATGTCGGTAATAGGATGCCAAATTAACAGGACGGATCATTTCAAATAATTTTTAATAAATTTTTGGAGGTGCGGTTTTTGGATCCAAAAGAAAAAGCTTTAAAGCTTCACAGAGACCACAAAGGTAAGATTGAGGTGACAAGTAAGGTAGCTGTGACTAGCAAGGAGGAACTATCCTTAGCTTACACGCCCGGAGTGGCGGAACCTTGTAAAAAAATCCATGCTGACAAAAGGGAAGTGTGGAATTACACCAATCGGGGCAACTTTGTAGCGATTGTGACAGATGGATCGGCTGTATTGGGACTGGGAGATATCGGTCCTGAAGCTTCTATGCCTGTTATGGAAGGGAAGGCCGTGCTATTCAAAGAGTTTGCCGGAGTGGATGCTTTCCCTTTGTGTTTGAACACCCAAGATGTGGATGAAATAGTGCAGATTGTGAAACAAAGTGAACCCACATGGGGCGGCATTAATCTGGAAGATATTAGTTCACCCCGATGTATTGAAATTGAAAACAAATTAAAACGTGAAACTGATCTAGCTATTTTCCACGATGACCAGCACGGTACGGCCATTGTGGCTGCTGCAGCTTTGATCAATGCTTTGAAAACTGTGGGCAAGTCCATAGAAGATGTGAAGATAGTAGTAAATGGTGCTGGATCAGGTGGTATTGCCACAGC
>CAZKUS010000405.1:0-2081 GCA_964556025.1 uncultured Clostridia bacterium
CAGGAAATGGCAGTAGTTAATTATCTAAAACAATTATTTACTCCAGTGGCAGATAGTGTAGAAGTAGATGATTTTGGAAATATATATGCTGTAATTGAAGGAAAATCAGCGGGGTCAACACTTATGATAACAGCACATTCTGACGAAATAGGTGCAGTTGTAAAAAGTGTAGAAAAGGATGGATTCATTAGATTCGAAAAAATTGGCGGTACCTTGGATCCACTTTTATTGGGGAGAAAAGTAGATGTAAGTGGGCACCTGGGAATAGTGGGCGTTAAGGCCGGTCATATGCAAACTCAAGAAGAAAGGACTAAAGTGACTGAAGCCCAAGATCTGTACATAGATGTTGGCGCTAAAACTGCTGATGAAGTTTATGAGATGGGTATAAAAGTCGGAGATCCTATTGTGTACGACTCATCTATTGAATATTTTAGCAATAGTGACAGAGTGGTAGGGAAAGCGCTGGATGACCGTATTGGCTGTGCTCTTTTAGTACAGTTATTTAAAGAGTTGTGGAAGAAAAAAAATGAATTGAGTGGCACATTATATGCTGTGATATCTGTCCAGGAGGAAGTTGGGTTAAAAGGAGCTAAAATGGCAGCTGATAAAATAAAACCCGATTTTGCCATTGCTTTAGATACTGTTCCAGCTGGAGATACACCGGACATAAATACAAATAAAGAACTTCCCATCTATTTAGGAGAAGGACCTGTGATTCAAATTACCAGTGGAAAAGCAGGTAGTGGTATGATTCTTCATCCAGGTCTAAAAAAGTACTTAGAAGAAGTAACTGGTAAATATCAAATTCCCTGTCAATTTGCTTCTTTTAGTGGTGGAAATACTGATGCTTCTTCAATGTACTTACAGGCTGGTGGGATTGTTTCAGCTGCAGTAACCATACCTAGACGTTACTCCCACTCTCCTGTGGAAATGATGGATTTACGCGATGCTGAAAATACATTTAAATTATTGAAAACTATTGCTAGTGATGTAAAATCACTGGATAATATTAACTTTTGTTGAGGTGATGGATATGTATAATAATATTTTTCAACTCGTAAATACAGAGTTTTCTCCTCAAAAAGCTATGGATAAAGTGAGAGAAATTTCTAGATTCCATCGAATTCAAGCTAGTCCTGGATTTCGTAAGTCGGTTATGTCTCTGAGAAACATACTCGAAGAATACGGTTTAGCTTCTGAAGTGTTTAGATACGAGGCCGATGGTGAAAACCGTTATTGGACCAGTGTGATTCCCCAAGAATGGGATATTAATGAAGCTCAGCTTAATTTGAATTTTCCAGGTGGCAAAAGTGAAACTGTAAACCAATTTTCAGATGAACCTTTATCTTTGGTACAGCGCTCAAAAGCTACTCCGGAAACTGGTTTGAAAGGTCCGGCTGTAGTGATTTCAAATGCCGATAAATATGAGTCGTATTCAGATGTTAAAGTGAAAGGGAAATGGGTTATAACAGATAGAGACCCTCAAAGAGTAAAAGAAATTGCAGTGGATGAATACCAAGCTTTAGGTGTGATCACTGATAGGATGAACTATTTTCCGCCTTTGAGAGAAAAACAAGATGTTTATGAGTGCTATCAGTACTCGGCTTTTAGAGAATATACAGAAGAAGACAGTGCTGTGGGATTTGTTTTGACGCCCAAACAGGGGGAACGGATGAGAGAACTTGTCCAAAAGTATGGCGAACAATTACAGATAGATGCACATGTAGATGCTAACTTTTATCATGGTCAAATTGAGTGCCTAACTTCTGTGATTCAGGGCAGGGAAGATGAAGAACTATTATTGGTAGCTCATCTCTGTCACCCCAAACCTTCTAGTAATGACAATGCATCGGGAGCTGCAACAGCAGTAGAGGTGTTTAGGGCTCTGTCTGAACTCATTAGTCAAGGTAAACTGGAAAAGCCTCAAAAAACTATTAGGATGCTGTTAGTCCCTGAAATGACAGGGACTTATGCCCATCTGAGCTCTCATCCAGAATTAAAGCAAAATACTTTAGCTGCACTTAACTTAGATATGGTGGGCCAAGATCAGTCTAAAGGGGGAGGTACCCTGTTAGTAGAAC
>CAZKUS010000406.1:0-2077 GCA_964556025.1 uncultured Clostridia bacterium
TTGAAATACCTCCTGAGGAAGAAAATATTATGAATGTACTGTTAATGGGAGTAGATGCTAAAAACGGTGGAGGTCGATCGGATTCCATCATGTTGGCCAGATACAATGAAGATACCAAAGATGTGGGTCTAGTCTCTATCCCTAGAGATACCAAGGTGAAACTTCCCGACCGTGGTGAAGAGAAGATAAATCATGCTCATGCTTACGGTGGCCACGAGTACTTGATAAAGACAGTGGAAAAATTTTTGGATATTCCTATACACAACTATGTCAAAGTTAATATGAACGGTTTTAAAAATACCATAGACATTCTGGGTGGAATAGAGATGTATGTGGAACAAGATATGTACCATGATACCTGGAAAGATGGTGAATTGGTAACAGTTGTGGATTTAGATGCTGGACCACAGTTGTTGGATGGAGATAAGGCGCTTCAGTATGTGCGCTGGCGTGGTGACCAAGATGCGGACTTGGGGAGAATTGAACGTCAGCAGTAGTTGATTGAAAAAGTTATTGATGATCTGCTGCAATTTAGTTCTGTAGCTCACATTAATGATCTGTTGGAAGAAGCGGCAGATAATATCCGTACCAGTTTTGATCTGTCTGAAATGATGAGCCATGCATCTTCTTTCCATAACATGGATTGGGATGATATGGAGACGAAAACTCTGCCTGGTGAACCGCAACAAACCAGTGCATGGTATTATATGGTGGATCAAGATGAAGCTCAAGAAGCAATTAAAAGTGTGATTGATGTTGAAGAAGATCAGGGAATTGACGATGGTGATAGTGCAGTTGATGATTGGGAGAAAGAGGAAGAAGGTATTACCGATGTCGATGACAGAGATGATGATCCGGATTCAGATGAAGAATAGACTGGGCTTTAATTTATCTATTTGCTTGTTAAGATGTATTATCAAAACAGTATAATGCGTTCACTTGAAGTGTTTATTGCTATCAACATTCAACTATAACAGGCTTATAGAAATGTATAAAAGTACTGAGAGTAATATAAGTACTTGAATTTGGGGGTTATTGCAGTGGGTATTTATTTGCAAGTTGCCGTAACAGCCGCTGTATTGAGTTTAATACTGACACCGTTGTTGTCAAAACTTTCATATAAGGTAGGGGCTGTAGATCACCCCAAAGAGACTAGAAAAATTCACAGTACTGCTATGCCGCGTCTGGGCGGTCCTGCAATTTTTTTGAGTTTTGTTATCTCTTTGCTGTTGTTTGTCCCCTTAGAAGGTGAATTTGTAGGTCTTTTATCAGGTGCTGTGATTATAATGATTATGGGAATCGTTGACGATATTCGCGGTATTTCTCCGGTGGTTAAACTGGCTGGTCAGATAGCTGCAGCTGCAATATTTATCTCCTTTGGAAGTAGAGTAGAGTTTTTGACAAATCCCTTTGACGGATTATTCTACTTAGGTGTTTTCAGTGTGCCAGTAACGCTTTTGTGGATTGTAGGAGTTACGAATGCCTTGAACTTGATTGATGGTTTGGATGGTTTGGCTTCGGGCGTTTCTGCCATAGCTCTGTCGGCTTTTAGTATTATTGCTTTTCTAAATCAACAGCCTGTAGTGGCTTTGACAGCACTGGCTTTATTGGGCGGAATCTTGGGTTTTCTAAAATACAATTTCTATCCTGCCAAAATTTTTCTGGGTGATTCGGGGTCACTGCTGCTGGGATTTTTGATTTCAGGTCTTTCTATCATGGGTCTGTTAAAGAGTGTGACTATGGTTACATTTATTATCCCCATGTTGTTATTGGGTGTACCTATTTTAGACACCTTTTTTGCCATTATCCGCAGATATTGGTATAAAAAACCTATTTTCCAGGCAGATAAAGGACATTTTCATCACCGCTTAATGAGTAGGGGTTTGAGCCATAAACAAGCCGTATTGTTTATTTATATGGTGAGTGCCGGTTTTGGTGTGGGGGCAGTTTTGTTTTTCCAAAATGGGTTTTAGTGAACGGCGAGGGCCGAGCGCTGTTATATTCTGTTGTTGATAGCACTAGAACTTCAATTTCACTCTGAATGCTTGTTTTGATACATCTAAAACTCTCAAATAGT
>CAZKUS010000407.1:0-2076 GCA_964556025.1 uncultured Clostridia bacterium
AAAGTTACTTTATCTTCGATCCCTTCTATGCCTTTGAATGAAAGAAAAATTGCCGCACGGCGCGCATCTATGGAGCTTACTTCTGGATCGGTAGTAAATCTGGGTATTGGAGTATCTGCAGATGTGGCTACAGTAGCGGGAGAAGAAAAGGCTTCTGATTTGATGGATTTAACTACAGAGTCTGGTACTATTGGTGGTGTGCCTGCAAGTCCTCCTCACTTTGGTCACACATATAATCCAGAAGCTGTTATTGAGCATCATGCCCAGTTTGATTATTATGATGGCGGCGGAATTTCTATTTCATTTTTAGGTATGGCGCAGATAGACAAGCTTGGCAACATTAATGTTACCAAGTTTAATGGTAGAGTAATCGGGAGCGGAGGTTTTATAAACATAAGCCAAAACTCTCAAAAAGTAGTGTTTTGCGGTACTTTTACTGCCGGTAGGTTAGAAGTTGCCATTGAAGATGGTAAAATTCAAATTATTAAGGAAGGTAAAGTAAAAAAGTTTGTTAATCATGTAGAACAAATTACTTATAGTGGAAATACTGCCATGAAGAACAATCAACCGGTGTTATATGTTACTGAACGCGCTGTATTTACATTAGATGAACAGGGACTGTGCTTGATTGAAGTTGCTCCGGGCATAGAACTGGAAAGAGATATTTTTTCTCAGATGGAGTTCCGACCTAATATCGCTTCTGAATTAAAGACTATGAACCCGGATATTTTTTATCCAGACTGGAATAAACTCCGGAGTATAATTTTACAAAAAGGTTAATGTGATGTCTAAATAAGTAATTTTTTATAGAAATTTAAGGAGGTATGTTTTTGTCTACCCAAAGTGGAATGGAAAAAGCAACAAGGAATTTGGAAACAACAAAAAAAATGAAAGAATTATTGCCAAGTTTTTTTTCAAGAAGTTCTGAGGCAGAAAAAAATCGTCAAGTAGCCTGGTGTATGGTGGGTATTCCTCCAGAGTTATTAAAAGCTTTTGATTTAGAATGGGAATGGCCGGAGAATTTTGGGACTTTATGTGCTTCCAGAGGAGTGGCAGTGGAGTTTATTAATGAAGCTGAAGCTGAAGGTTTTTCTAATGATATTTGTTCTTATGTGAATAACACTTTTGGTTATTGCAAACGGTTTTTAGAAGTTGGAGATTTACCGCCGGAGATGGGTCAGGTTAGAGGGATGAGGTTGCCTTCATTTATGCTAGGTTCTGGGGCTAATTGTGAACCGCGCTATAAATGGTTTCAAACAGTAGCTACTCGTTATTTTGATGTTCCGGTGCATACCACTGATCCTTTGAGCCCTCCATGGGATGTAGATGTTAACGATCCTTCGATAGAACAACAATATACGGAGCAGCTCAGGAAAGATATACATGGATTGGTCGCGTTTTTAGAAGAGCAAACAGGAAAGAAACTTGATAGGGATTTACTTCAAAATATTATGAAGCTTTCTCAAGAAGCTTTGTGGTATTGGTTCCAGATTTTGCAAATGCGCAAAGCTACTCCTTGTCCAATGGGATCTACTGATTATTTTATTTCCATAATTCCTCAGATGTACATGCTGGGTGATCAGGAAGCTGTAAATTATTATCGTGAAATGTACTATGAGGTGAAAGATAAGGTGAAGAAAGGGGAAGGGGTTGTAGATAATGAAAAATATCGCTTAATCTTTTTTGGACTTCCACCCTGGTATAATTTAGGCATGTTTAATTATTTAGAATCTTTAGGTGCCGTGGTAGTATATGAATCTGTGTATAATGTAGGCGAGTGGATGGAATTAGATCTCAGCGATCCCCTGGAAGCTTTAGTGCAACGTACCTGGAAAAGAGCCGTTTTTGCAAATCAAAAAGGGGCAGAAACCAGGCCGGATACGTGTGAGTATTCTGCTGTTGGCTATTTTACGGGCAGCGATCTATTGGAAGAATTTACAAAAGAATTTAGTTTAGACGGAGCAGTCTGTCATCAGACTCGATCTTGTCGGGCTTTATCATTTGGCCATATTCATACCAGGTGTCATTACCGGTTTAAAATGGCGGCCAATTCCATTGAAAAATGGCGGAAGAAAA
>CAZKUS010000408.1:0-2069 GCA_964556025.1 uncultured Clostridia bacterium
CGTTCGAGCGGGGTACGTGATTGCAAGCAGTTTGACAGCGACTGTCTTGTGTGCTCCGGTCCCTGCCCCCATAATGAGCATCGCAAGGATCAGCAGTCCGAATGGGCCACCGAGGACGACGACGACAGCGCCGAGTGACGCTGTCAGAACTCCGGTCCCGATGACGAGCGCCGAGCCAAACCGGTCTGCCAGCACTCCGGAGGGGAATTGCATAATCGCGTAAACGATCATAAACGCGGTGAACGCGATGCCGACTGCCGTGTTCGATACCTCGAAGGTGAGCTTCAACTGGTCGAAAAGTGGCGGGAAGGCGTATCTGAGAAACTTTCCGAGAAACCAGATACCGGCGACGACCACCAGGACGTCGTACCTGCCAAGCCGAGACCAGCCACGAATCATCAGTTCTCTGGGTGTCTGGTGGCGAGTAATTCAAACTTTTCTACTCCGAGCAGAAAATGCCATCTTTGATGCCAGGTCCCTGTCACATCCGTCCAGTTGACTATATGTTTTATAAATTGTACAAATAACTAACTGGACGGAGTTATCGGCCTCAATTATTCAGTAATTTTAATTGTGTTGTCCCTGTCAGGTGTGTTATGAGTGGCGCAGAACAGTCGATGGCATTTTTTATGCTGATCTGCGCCGTCCCGCTCATCGGCCTGATCGTGTACGGATTCAGAGACCGGAACACTCCCGGTGCGCGCGGTTTACTGCTGTGTCTGGTTGGCATGACTGGCTGGTCGATACAGCTTGCTCTGGTCACCTGGCCGACGGAAGTATTACCACTGTATATCAATACAACGATCAGGCATACCTTCCAGTATCTCGTTATCTTTGGCTGACCACTGTTCGCCTGGGAGTACGTCAAACGGGAGCGGGTCCGAGTCCGTCGAGCGTACATTGTGGCGTTGATGGTTATCCCCGTACTTACAGTTCTTTTGACAGCAACGAATCCGCTCCATCATCTCGTCCTGTTAGAAGAGACACCTGCTAATCCAGTCGGGATAAGCGAGTTCGTTCTCGGGCCCTGGTATCTCGTCCACATCGGATTTGCCGTTGCATTTGTCATTTTGCCCGTCGGGATGTTGCTAAAGGAGCTGCAGGTTGCCCACGGTGCCCACCGCAAGCAGCTGCTTTTGTTACTCACGGGCTGGACTATCGGCTTCCCGGGTGCGCTCCAGACGCATCTGTTCAGAACCATCGAGTCGATCCCACTGTATGTGGATCTGACGCCACTTTCATTTCTGGTCACGGCCGGACTGTGGGGGTTAGCACTGTTTCGACACCAGCTTTTCACCATGATCCCAGTAAGCCGTCGGACGGTGGTCGAGACGATTCCGGATCCGGTCGTTGCGGTCGACCAGAATGGTCTCGTCGTTGATCTCAATCCGGCTGCGGAGGCACTGTTCGATACGCCGGAGGATGTGGCTGGGCGACCACTGATCGAACTGTTCAGTGAGTATCCGGAGATCATCGACTACTATAACGACGGTGCCAAAGACGCCGAGCTAGAGGTCGAGACGGACAGCGGTTATCGGCAGTTCTCGGTGACCTGTGAACGGATCCGTGATGGTGGAACCGAGGCGATTATCGTGCTCCGTGATATCACGCCACTCAAGCAACGCGAACAGAAGCTGCGGGACCGTGAACAGGATCTGCTGATGCTCCAGCAGGTGTTCTCCAGAGTGTTTCGACACAACATTCGAAACGAACTCACTGTTGCCCAGGGACATATGGTAACTATCGACCACCATACCGACGATGAGGTAATACAAAACAGCGCCACAACTGCGCTTGCGTCCACCGATCGACTGCTCGGGCATGCAGAGAAGGCCAGAGAGATCGAACGAGTCATCGACGAGGACCCAGATCAGAGAGTCCAGCAACTCCCAGATCTCGTCTCGACGGCAACCGAAACGTACCGGCAGACGTCCACTGACGTGATCATTACGACTGACGTGGATGATATTCCAGTCCGGGTTATCGAAGGATTTCAGACTGCTATCGAGAACGCTATCGAGAACGCGATTGAGCACAATTCAACGCCAGTGAGTATCGAGATCCGATCA
>CAZKUS010000409.1:0-2066 GCA_964556025.1 uncultured Clostridia bacterium
ATCATTTCAATAATCATCTCACAGGTTAATGTTGTAGTTTCTGCACAACTGTGAGAGGGGGGTAGTATTGAATTTAAAAGCAAATAAGCAAAAAGTTTGCCAGCTTTATAGTGCTAAATATACATGGGACCATATCAAAACTTGTTCAAATGATATGGAAGCATGTATACAAAAAGCAAAAAAAGCAGCAAAAACTGATTTTAACCTACTGATTGTCGGTAAAAGTGGAGTGGGTAAAGAACTGTTTGCTCAAGCTATTCACAATGAAAGTAATCGCAGTATCTATCCTTTTATCAAAATTAACTGTGCAGCTATTCCGGACAATTTACTGGAATCAGAATTATTCGGATATCAAGAAGGAGCTTTTACTGGTGCTTCTCAAAATGGTAAATCTGGCAAATTTGAACTAGCAGATAAAGGGACACTTTTTTTTGATGAAATTGCTGATATGCCTTGGAATATGCAGTCCAAATTACTCAGGGTAATTCAAGAAGGGGAAATAACAAAACTGGGAGGTCAAACTGAACAAAAGGTTGATGTAAGAATAATTGCTGCAACAAACAAAAACATTGACAGATTAGTAGACACTAATAAATTTAGAGAAGATTTGTTTTACAGAATTAATGTACTCAACTTATTTGTCCCATCTTTAAAAGACAGAAAAGAAGATGTTTCCATGTTGGCAAAAAAGTTTTTACAGGAAACGCAACACTTATTAGGTGAAGACAAACAATTTTCAGATGAAGCTCTTGAGTCCTTGAAAGGATATGACTGGCCAGGAAATGTCAGGCAATTAAAAAATACAGTTCAACGTTTAGCTGTGAATACAGACCACGAAATTATCCAAGAAAATGATATCCCCGACAAAATGCTGGCAAAGTTACAACTAGAGGAGCTAGAAAATGAAGATCTGTCAGGGGGCTTACAAGGGATTGTTAATCAGGTTGAACAGAAAGTTATCCGAGAAACTCTTGAATCGCTTAATTACAATAAATCACTAGCCGCTGACAAACTTAAGGTTCCCAGATCTACTCTATACAGAAAGATGAAAAAGTACGGATTGGAGGAGGGCTTAAATGAACAGAAGTCATATGATTGACCATAATATAGAAGCTGTTCAAGAAATAATCTGGGAGCTAAAAGAAGCTACAGGTTATGACATAGTTATCTGTACAGAAGATGAACAAGGGCAAGCTGTGATTAGAGCTGCTACTATTGACGGTAGAGTGGGGAATGTCCATTCTGGAGCTCAAAAAATTCATTCAGGTGAATTAGAGGAAATAAAAGTTACTAGAGAAATGCAGGAAGAAGCTGAACAGCAAGGTAAAGATATGAAAATGGGGTATGGTTATCCTATTTATTATCATGGTGGAATGATAGGTTCAGTAGGTGTGTCCGGAGATCCAATTTATACTGAAATGGTCTGCAAAACCGTTGTAAATATGATTAAATATGTGCTCAAATTTATTGAAGAGCGAAACCATCATGAACAAAAGTTGAAGGATATATTGTCTGAACTTCAGACCGGTGTGGAAAATACTACAGCTTCTGTACAAGAAATAACTGCCGGTATGGAGGACCTAAAAAAAACCGAACAAGAAGTTTTGAACACAGCAGAGAGAGCTCAGGATTATCTTCAAAGTATTAATGAAGTCACAAGATTTATAGAAAAAATTGCTAACCAAACCCAAATGCTGGCATTGAATGCGACAATAGAAGCTGCTAGAGCAGGTAATCAGGGCAGGGGATTTAACGTAGTCGCAGAGGAAGTACGAAAGTTAGCTGATGAAAGTAAAAGCAAAACTGGTGAAATCGAAGTGTCTATAACTAAAATGCAGACAGAAATTCCAAAGATAGTTGATGGGATAGAGCAAAATTTCAATGTGGTGGAAGAGCAAACTAAAGCATTAGATTCGATTACCAGTAGTATGGAAGAGCTGCAACAAGGGATTTAAAAAATGAGATTTTTAAAGCTTACGTCTATTTCTTTTCTAAATTATAAATTGTAACTAAATTTAAAGGGAGGGGATGTAAATTATGTTTGAAAAACAGTACAATTCTAAACT
>CAZKUS010000410.1:0-2063 GCA_964556025.1 uncultured Clostridia bacterium
ATTTAGTATTGGCACAATCGTTGATTAAAAAGGACAATTTTGAATTAGTGTTACAAAAAGGGACGGAATTAGGTATTAATGAATTTTATCCTTTAATATCTAATAGGACAGAGATTAATCTTGACAAATCAAAACTTGATAAAAAAATAATCAGATGGCAAGAAATAGTTAAAAATGCTGCACAACAGTGTAAGCGTCAAATTTTACCTCAAATACATTCGCCGATAGCTTTAGAACAATTATTTGCTGATATTAAAGATCAAAACATAGACTTTTGTATTTTATGTCATGAAGATGAAAACACTCCTCTAAAACAAGTTTTAAATAAATATGAATCCGGTAAATCAAATGGATTAATTTTGGTGGGACCCGAAGGTGGGTTTTCTGATTCTGAAGTCGACATAGCTCAACAAAATGGAGCTACCCTGGTTTCTTTGGGAGATAGAATTTTGAGAACGGAAACAGCTGGCATAACTGTCGCTTCTATAATTCAATATGAATTAGGAGACTTAGGGAATGCAAGGAGAGAATCTTATGAATAGCGAACCTACTGTAAAATTTATTACTTTTGGCTGTAAAGTTAATCAATATGATACTGAAGCTTTGAAAGATTTGTTTAATTGTAGGGGATACCGAGTAGTTGCAGGCAAAGCTGAAATTGTTGATGTGGTAGTGATTAATACTTGTACAGTTACTCACTTAGCCGATAGAAAAGCTAGACAAAATATACGAAAAATTAAGCGAAATAATCCCGGAACTGTAATTGCAGTGACTGGCTGTTATGTGCAAACAGATCCGGAAGAAGTGAGTGCATTGGAAGAAATCGATGTTGTTCAGGGTACATCTAATCGGAAAGAATTAATAAATCTAGTAGATAATATCCGGGGTGGAAGAGTTCAGGGACAAGTAAGCAATGTAACTGCAGAGAGACCTGGAGGCAAATATGAACCTTTAACTGTTAAGTATTTTTCTTACAATAATAGAAGTAGGCATTTTCTTAAAATACAAGAAGGTTGTGACCAATTTTGTTCTTACTGTATTGTACCTTTTGCAAGGGGAACTGTCCGGAGTAGACCTAGTGATAGTGTTCTATCTGAAGTTAATCAAGCTTTGGATGCCGGTTTCAAAGAGCTTGTTCTGACAGGCATTAATTTGGGTTCATACGGCAGAGAAAATTATGATTTTCCCTATTTAACAAATCTATTAGAGAAAATTATTTCAATCCCAGGAGAGTTTAGAATAAGAATTAGCTCTTGCGAACCGCAAGAATTGACTTATGAATTAATTGACCTAATAGCTGAATCATCGAAAATCTGCTCTCATTTACACATTCCCCTTCAAAGTGGGGATAATGAGATATTAGCTGCTATGAAGCGTGATTATACCACTTATGAATTTATGGACATAATTAATCGCGCCAGGTCTAAAGACCCGGATATAGCTATAACTACTGATGTCATTGTGGGTTTCCCGGGGGAAAGTGAAAGTCAGTTTCTGAATACTGAATCTTTTATTACCAAAGTCGGTTTTTCTGATATGCATGTTTTTCAGTATTCTCCCCGAAAAAATACTGCTGCTAAAGATTTCCCCGAACAAGTTCACAGTACAATAAAGAAAGAGCGAAGCTCTAGATTGTTACAATTGACAAAAGAATTGAGAACTTTATTTCACAGTAAATTTATCGGTGAGTTTGTTCCCGTTTTGGTGGAATCCCAAAGTGAAAATACGGCTACTGGTTTGACTGATACTTATATTAAAACCGAATTTTCAACTAATAAGATTGTAAATAACTTCAATGACATAGACTTGACCGGAGAAATGATGGATATTTTTATAGAAGATTATAATAGCGAATCGTTATACGGTAACATGAGAAAGTTCGAATGAGTGTAATAAATTAAGTCCTTTCGGCATAGATTTAAATGAATCTGTGCTGAAAGAGGTGGCTAAATTGAGTAAAGTGATTGTTTTTGAATTAAAAAGATTAGTCCCTTTTCTATTGTTATTGATATTACTGGCAGGGCTGTCTTTTTACGATTACATGACACCACAAGTTATGGAAC
>CAZKUS010000411.1:0-2061 GCA_964556025.1 uncultured Clostridia bacterium
TTATGATTATTTCTAATGTTATTTATTTTGTTTTCAACTGGTTTACTACAATCCTTTCACCGTTAGCTCTTCTGATTACAGCAGTAATCCCTTTATTTTTTACCTTGATACTTTTGATGAAAATACCTGAATATCTTAAATTAGAATTGGAATCTGACAAAAAAGATTTACTTTCCGTTCCCGTGTACCTTATATTAATATTTTGTTTATTTGTAGCAGGGTTATATCTTAATGGTGGTTTTATGTACAATGTAATGTTTCATTCATTTGAAGAGATGCTGCCATTTTATAATAGCTACAAATATTTGCCTTATCTTTTAGTTTTATTTGTTATGTACAAATTTAGTGAAAAAGTTCAGCATTATCTCCCAGTTTATATGGGAGTTACCTTGCTGGGGATGGCTTTTATGACATTTGCACTACTAGGTGATAATATTATCGGTTTATTTTTAACTAGTACACTTGTAGAGTCTTCTTTTGCATTTTTAGACCTATTTGTCTGGGTAGCTATAGGTAACCTGGCTTTTATATACGGGGCACCATACCAGTTTTTTGGTTATGTTATAGGAGCGATGGTGTTAAGTATATTGAGTGGAAATATAATTGGAGACGAGATAGTTCAAGTAGGAGAAACTCATAGGCTAGTGTTAGCTATTTTTGCTGCCTCTGCAATTATTTTGACACATCTTATAATACCGTGGTTAAATCAAAAGATGAATAAAGATTTTACAGAAATGGCAGCTGTTGCAATTGAAAATAATAACACTGCTGAAGAAGATGTAATTTTTAGAACTCTACAAGAACAGCTTACCTCAGGAGAGAGTTTAACTCCAAGAGAAAAAGAAGTTACCAGATTAATTTTAAAAGGTCTAAAAAACAAAGAAATTGCAAAGCAGCTTTTTATCAGCGAAAATACTCTAAAATCACATCTTAAGAATATTTACCCCAAGTTTGGAGTTACCCAAAAACGAGAACTCCTGTCGATTGCACTAAATATTAAAAAAGATACTAACATATGATAAAAAAGATTATTCTAATTAATGAAGGTAGAAAACAATCAGGCTGGTTTTCCCGTAACCACTTTTTAAAAACCAAAACCAGCCTAGTAAATTTTTTAAGGCTTTTGATATACTGCATTATTATTCATAATTATACTTTTATACTTTATTCATAAGTGATAACTACTTCATTTGTAGAAGCTAACCAGTCGATATTTGCACCTAAATTGTCCGCTGCAAAACGTAAGGGAACATAAGTCCTTTCATTTTGAATGAGTGGAGCTACGTCCATTCTATCTGATACTCCATCAACTGATATATCGGGTTCGCCTATCCACATCTCGACTGTATGCCCTCTTGCAGTAAGAGTTATTTTCTGTGTACTACCTTCCCATTCCATATCACCATCCATTGTTTCTACTATTGCTCTTATCGGAACCATAGTCCTTCCTGCCATTATCTCGGGTGTTGTCCCCCTGCCCGGGTCTATTTCCTCTTCAATACCATCAACACTCATATATGGATTATCTATCTGAAGAACGATGAACTGTTTTAATACATCTGCTCTGTGCAAATCATCCCCAGTAGTAACGTCAAAAGTTGCTAAAGCGCTGCCTAATTCTTCTTCAACATTCTGAAGGGGATCCGCCTCGGTTAACACCGGTTTCACAGTGTAATAGTAAGTGGTGTTTGGCTGTACATTTACATCGGCAAAGGTTGTGCTGGTAAGGTAAAAATCAGTAACAGATATACCTAGTTCATCTGTAGAAGTTGATCTAAACAAGCGATAGCCAAGCCCTTCTGAACGGGGCCACTCCATTCTAATCCCGAAATCAAAAGCTTCAGCTTCTTTTATTGTATCAGTTTCTTTTTCAGTCTCTACATCGGGAGCACTATCAGGTTCAATTTCTTTCCATTCGTAAACGTAGTACCAGTTAGGAGAATGAGCAGCGTTAAACTTCATATCAATGACCATTTTTTCTCCAAGCTCTCCCTCGGGGAAGGTGCCAGACTTGACCGTTTCCGGAGTTTCTGTTTCAATTGTATGCCAGTTATCATCTGG
>CAZKUS010000412.1:0-2055 GCA_964556025.1 uncultured Clostridia bacterium
ACACTTCTAAAGTTTGGCATATCTTTAAATAAGCTTCTAAGCCACTGATAAGAATCTCTTCGTCAAAGTCAAATGTGCCGCTGTGTAGTGGTGAGGTAAATCCTTTGGTTTCATTTTGTGAACCCAGCAGCAGAAAAAAACCTGGGATCTCTTGCTGATAAAAGGAAAAGTCTTCAGCTAGCATCAATGGGTCAACATGTCTAATTTTATTACTATCGATACTGGCTATACTGGAATACACAATCTCATACAAGTAGCTGTCATTTATTACTGGTGGATAAAAATCTCTGATTTCCATGTCGATTGTGACGTCGTACATCTTTTCAATACCTTGATTAATAGATGTTATTTGGCTTTTGATAGTATCATAAATACTGCTGTCAAAGGCTCTAATGGTACCTGTGAGCTCCACGCTTTCGGCGATGATGTTTCTAGCTTCTCCACCAGATATAGTACCTAATGTCAGTATTACTGGTTGCCGCGCATCTATTTTTCGACTGGATATATTTTGATATGCCATAACTAAATTGCTGGCTGCAACAACGGCATCACTGCCATTTTGAGGGGCGGCTCCATGACAACTTTTACCGTTTACGGTTATATCTATCTCACCATTTTGTGCCATTAAAGGACCTTTTGTAATCCCAAACTCACCTTGTTCCAAACCAGGGTAAATGTGCAGACCAAAGATATATTCTATATTGTATTTTTCTAATACACCTTCACCTATAATATTTTTAGCTCCTCCTGGACCTTCTTCCGCCGGTTGAAAGATCAGCACAACGGTTTTGTTTGTAGTTTTCACAGAGGATAAAAACTTAGCTAGGCCCAGTAAAATAGCCATATGCCCATCATGTCCGCAGGCGTGCATTTTCCCAGGATGGTTGGAGGTGTAATCCACATCATTCTTCTCATTTACCATTAGTCCGTCCATATCAGCCCTGAAAGCAATAGCTTGATCCGTGGTTGCTCCTTCTTTAACAGCAATCAAACCTGTTTTAGCCGCAGTTTCACAGTGATATCCATAAGCAGTTAAGTATTCTTTGACAACTTCATGAGTATTGTACAGCTCAAACCCGACTTCAGGGATGCGGTGTAATCTTCTGCGCATCTGCTTCATATCTTTCAATAACTCATGATCTAAATTAACCAAATTCGCACCCCCTATAGCTCCTCAAAATGATAGACACACTTTTATTGTTATCGATATTCTGTTCCTATAGCTCTTCAAGTAATAACTGCAACTTATCTATAAACTCATCTAGTTCAGAATAACTGATATTGAGAGGTGGCAGCAGTCGTATGACACTACCACTTGTAACATTGAGTAATAAACCTTTGGAAAAGGCCCTCTCCTTAATTGTATTAGCGTAATCACCTACATCTAGCCCTATCATCAATCCTCTACCTCTGATTTCTTTGATTATATTAGGATAGTTTGTTTTTAAAGATTCAAGCTTTTGCACAAGGTATGCTCCCTTATCCTTCACATCTTGTTGAAAATTCTCCTCAGTGATAGTTTTTAATACAACCTCTCCTGCGGCACAGGCCAGAGGATTCCCACCAAAAGTGCTTCCGTGATCGCCGGGCTGTAGGACGTTCTCTAAGTTCTTACTAACCAGTAAAGCACCTAAAGGCAAGCCTCCGCCCAGTGCTTTGGCTGTAGTAACTAGATCAGGGATAAAACCAAAATGCTCATGGGCAAATAACTCACCGGTACGTAATAAACCTGTTTGAATTTCATCAACTACTATCAAAAAGTTGTACTCCTGGGCCAGGTCCTGCAAATTTTCAATATAAGAAGGGGAGAGCTTTTTGATGCCGCCTTCACCCTGAATCATTTCTAAAAAGATCGCACAAGTTTTGTGGGATACTCGATTTTTCAATTCCTCGAAATCGTTAAATTCAACATGACTTACACCAGGTAAGACAGGGGCAAAGCTCTCCTTATATTTTTCCTGCCCCGTCAAAGTCATACCTCCGATAGTGCGCCCGTGAAATGAATTGTAAAAAGTAATAATTTCAGTTTTTTCACTATCCATTGATCTGCCGTAT
>CAZKUS010000413.1:0-2054 GCA_964556025.1 uncultured Clostridia bacterium
TTGTCTATCTTTTCCCACGTACTGTTCATATATACTTCCTCCTTCACAAATATTATATTCATATCCAAATAACACCTAAATATTATAACATAATTAAGGTGGACAGGTAAAAGGTGTTAAATTATTTTCCTGTATTCTTATTTGAACTCGATTATATAATAATTAACATTCAGCGTCAAAGCATTTGTTTATCTCTCCATACTAATACAGCCGGACAGAAGATAACCACTCTATTACTGTGTCGAGCATCTATTGTCTTAAACATTTGTCTCAGCTTGTCTATTCTTGGGATATGGGAACTTACTTAAGTTCCCATATCCCAAGAATTCAAGTATGCTTCTTGTTCTTCTGTCAACTGTTCCAATTCCATACCCATGGATGCCAATTTCATACTGGCAATCTGTTCATCTAAGTGTTTAGGAACACCATACACATTTTCAGTTAATTTTTGTTCAGCCGTCACCAAATATTCAACTGCCAATGCTTGATTGGAAAAACTCATATCCATTACATCTGCAGGATGACCTTCTCCTGCGGCTAAATTCACTAATCTTCCTTCACCTATCAAATAAACGCGTCGCCCATCTTTTAATTGATATTCTTCCACATCAGGACGCACTTCCCGTTTATCAGTTGACATTTCTAAAAGTGCATTCAGGTTGATTTCAACGTTAAAGTGACCAGCATTAGATAAAATACATCCATCTTTCATGTTTTGTAAATCATGTTTATCCACTACATGTTTGTTGCCTGTTGTAGTTACAACAAAATCTGCGGTTGGAGCAGCATTTTCCATACTTTGTACTTGGAAACCATCCAGTGAAGCTTCCAAAGCCCGAACTGGGTCAACTTCAACTACTGTTACATGTGCACCCAATCCACTAGCATCTTTAGCAACTCCACGGCCACACCAGCCGTAACCTACAACAACGAAATTGGAACCAGCCAATAAATAATTCGTAGCTCGCATAATACCATCCAAAGTAGATTGACCTGTACCATATCGATTATCAAACATATGCTTAGTCATAGCATCATTTACTGCAATTACAGGGTACTGAAGATAACCATCTTTTGCCATAGCTTTTAATCTAGTTACACCTGTAGTAGTCTCTTCAGTTCCTCCCTTAATATTCTCTAATAGATCCCTGCGTTGATTATGTAAAGTGTTTATTAAATCTGCACCATCATCCACAGTTATATGAGGCTGTATATCTAATACCTGAAGAATTCTTTGATAAAAAGATTCTTTATCCTCACCTCTTTTTGCATAAGTAGGCACATCGTACGCTTCATTTAAAGCAGCTACAACATCATCTTGGGTGCTCAAGGGGTTTGATCCGCACAGAGCTACTTCAGCGCCCCCAGCTTTTAGTGTTATCAACAAGTTGGCAGTTTTAGCCGTAACATGTAAACAAGCTGAAATTCTAGTACCTTGTAAAGGTTTCTCTTCACTCCAACGTTGAGCAATTTTTTCAACAACTGGCATACGATTCCGAGCCCAAATTATTTTATTTTTTCCATCCTGAGCTTGTTGTGATAATTCACTGTTAGTCATTCCTGTACCTCCTTTTTAACTGTTAGCACTGCTATATTTTATTGCTATCAACATTTAGCTTATACAAGCCTAGTTGTTTACAAACAACAGAATACAACAGCGCCTTTTCATTGCTTTACAAAATTTCAATATTTTTACCGTAATTCCTGCTAAATTATTAACAAATAATAAATTATTGAAAAATTACAGTTTAACCTACCAATAAGCTAAACTTTTTAGTAGAATGTAATTGAGTGTTGTTTGTGTTCGTTCGTTATTAATGCGAATGAACATCTCAAAAATCAGCTTTGGTTCCAGAATATGTGCTGCATATTTAATCTTATTATGGGAGGTATATTTATGAATGATGTTGAAAAAGCCTTAATGCACGGTTTATTTATTCATTTGCATCACAACATTGACAAAGCTATCGATTTTAGTGAGTTTAAAAAACTAAACGACAAAGTATCCGAAAAATGGCCAAACTATCTAAGAGTTGGTCCCGATGCCAACGATG
>CAZKUS010000414.1:0-2052 GCA_964556025.1 uncultured Clostridia bacterium
TTTTAAAAATAAAGAAATATAAACAAAAAAATAACCACTAAGTACCGTATTGTTCATTCTTTGAGATGGTTGCTTTTTCCAAATTATTGTCATCTAGCAGCTGTTCTTCATACTTGTTAATTAATTCTAGATATTCATCAACCAATGTTTTACTGGAGTCTAACAAATAACAAATTGTCTTTTTTTGAGCTTCCAGCTTCAAATGAAGTAAGCTAACTTTATAAAAGTGGTTTAAATATCGATCTATAGCCTCTTCAGTATGGAATAGGTTTCTTGCTATATTTGTAGTATTATATCCCTTTAAACTTAGTTCTACGGCCTCTTTTTTATGAGTAGTACATCTACCCATATCCAGGATAGTACCGGCTGTTGGCAGCCACATCTGGTAGGTATCTTTGTATATATCCAAAAGATCTCGGATATATACAGAAGAACGATTTAAAAGCATTTCTAGATCTACCATGGTAAAGACTCCATTTTGCAGCCAGGCTTCTGAGGTAATGCGAGCCAGACGTTCTATTTCGTCTTTTTTCAGTCTTTGTTTACTCCTTGGAGGTTGACCCAGCTCTTTTGAAGTATAGAGGGTAATAACCACTGGTTGCAAATAATCTGCCGTAGATTCTCCCCAGCGTGGCTTGTATTCAGTACTTCTGGCTAACCAGATTACCTGACCCGGTTTAAGTTCTTCCCTCCGGGGATAAAGATATTCACGCTGGCTGGCTAAACTACCTAACATAGCATCAGCAAGGGAGTCATTTATACCATAACCGGTCATAAAATCCAGCATTTCTTTTCTTAGGGCCGTAGGTGTAGAAATTTGTTCTTCAATTTTTCTTTGTTTAACTTCAGCTCCGGCCTGATCGGGGTCAACAATACCCGGACTTTCTTTGGTTTCATCAACTTTAGGCAGTATAGCTTCTACTGAGTCATGAGTTGAACCTTGAGTAAGTTTAGAAGGATAAAGTAAAGACCAGAGATCTCTCATATCACTATTTTCACAGTGATCACAAAGAATATTTAATTGGTGCATTTGCAATAAATCTTTGTAATTACTATAACTGTTACCATTGGCTAAATCCTGGACACCTTCCCAGTAAATTAAAGGTAAACTGAATTGGTTAGATTCACATTCAACCAGCATATTACCAGGAGAGATTCGTTGAATATCTTCATCTTTTTCATATTCATCAGCTACTTCATTATAGTGGTTGATAATATCTCTGGCAGCAACTGAATTTCTGGCCATCTCAAAATCATGTTTTAAACTTTCAATTTGAACATTGACAGCTGTTTTTTCTGGAAGGGAGTAAAAACGAGAACGTCCCTTCTTTTTGCCCAAATTATCTACCTCCATTTCGTCATTTTTTTTTTGAATTCTGTTTGCGAGCTTTGTAAACTCTGCGTATTCTAGTATTCATAAACCACTGGTATTCATCGGTGTTGTATTCATGAAAGAGTTCAATATATTTATCAACTAATCTTTTAGAACAATCCAATACTTTACGAATTTCAGGAGGTGATAAACCTTCAATATCCAGTAATCCAACTACTTTGATGAAGTTATCTTTGTAACGCTCAATACTTTTAAGAGAATGTCCCGTTCTATCCCGGATTTCAGTTTCTTCATAACCATTCATTATATGGTCAATGATTTTGTCGACATGACTAACTGCAGGTCCCATATCAATCATATTACCCCGGGTGGGAAGAATTTCAGTTTCATGTTCTTTATTTAAACGCTGCATTACAGTAGGTGAAACTCCAATTAAAAAGGCCAAATCTATTTGATTGAGAAGTGCTCCTTGATATCTGGCATTAGTGGCAAATCGGGAAGCACGTTCCCATTTAAGCGAATTTAAACCTTCTGAGTCAAATATTTTTGCATCTTTAGAAGTCACATATTCTAATTTTACAGGTACTAATTCACATTCCGATAAAGGTCTACCTGCTGGTTCATGATCACTGATAGCATAATAAACTATTTCATCCTGATCTCGTTTTGAAATGGATACTTCTTCAGCTAACTCTCGCAGATCTCGTTCTATTTTATCT
>CAZKUS010000415.1:0-2051 GCA_964556025.1 uncultured Clostridia bacterium
CCAAAGGTTTCCCTTTTGCTAAAAAAGTTAAGATTTGATTGCGGTGTTGTTGACGAAGTTCCATTTGTTTACGATCTGTTATATCTCTTGCTACTGATTGAAATTCTAATAAGTTTCCCAGTTCATCGTAAATGGGACAGTCTATCCAGTGATGCCAGTGTATTTTACCGTCTTTACCCACTACTTCGTGTTCAATAGAATGAACTTCCGGGTTTTGTGCCAATTTTTTATATCTTTCTTTTACTTGTTCATGTCTATCTACTGGGACGAGATCAGTCCATTTGATTCCTAGTAGTTTTTGTTCAGTCATTCCAAAAAATTCGCAGTACGCTCTGTTGACAAAAGTAAGGGTGGTATCTGGTTTCCATCTACATACAATTTCTGTTTGCTCCTCTATCAAAGCCATATATCTATTTTCTTCCTCGGCACACATTCTATTATATTGTGGGGACGTCTTACTCTGATCGTATAAAGTCAAAATGTGACATCCTTTCACAAATAGAAATATTTCCAGTTGGCATTGGTATATTTTATAATATTTATTGCACCAACATTAAACTCTAACAGAGTTTATGAAAAGCAAACAGAAAATATATAAAATGCTATATATATGATAATGTAAAAATAAAAAGTCCCCTGCAAGGGACTTTTGACAACTTGATGCCTAAGCCAATTAAGCTATTTTCGGCAGTCAGGCTGTCATAGTGCTAGAGCACTGTAGACCCTTGACTTTGCGTCCCTAATTTTCATTAGGTTTGCCCTTATCGATATAGCAGTTATTTAACTTTAACAGTATACCTACAATTAAAATAATTGCTTTATGATTAGTTTATTGGAAAGTAATTATAGGGATTTGTTACTATCATAGGATATTATAACCACTTTAACTACCTCATTCTCCAACTAAACAATTAATTCCTTTAGGTCTAAAGACTCAAAATTAAAAAACGCACCCGTTTGGATGCGTTGAACTTGGAAATTTATACAATTAAAGAACTCTATATTTTTAACTGTAGGCTGTGTTAAAGTTGAATGTTGATAGCTGAATATAACAGCGCCTGACTGTAATGAAAAATTATACTGAAAACGTTCTACTCTTCTTCGTAATGGCACTCTTCAGGATAACCTTCTTCTATTTCTGCGTGATCGCAGCTGGTGCAAGTATAGTATTTTTTCTTTTCACAAAAATCTTTATCATCTTTAGGACATCTTATTACTAATGTAGCGCCACATTTTTTACAGTTCTTTTCATTGGGTTCGTTTGCCATGAAAATCACCCTTTCTTAAAATATTCACGAATTAAAAATCAACTCTACCTTTTAACATTTCCTGTGCTTCAGTTGATAAACCCAACAAAGGTAGAATTATTTCTAGTTCATTGGCAGTGCCGTGACCGGCTGCATAACCATTAATTCTTGCTGCCGCTGTGGAGTTTATCAAATCTTTAATTCCATTGTAATATACTTTTAGTTCAGTTACCAGCTCAGGTGTGTTTTGTAGATAAAATTTTTGATGATAATCTTCAGCTTGATAAAAGATGTCTGCAGGTGCAATTTTTGTCTGTACCTGTGTTTGTAAGTTCTTTTCTAATTCCTGCTTTGTGTGTAAAATATGCTCTCGCTGGTTTTGATCATGGTAAAATACAGCTGCCTGATATTGAGTAGTTGGTACAGTGGAAAAGGGGTTGTGGTTTTGCCAAAAAATCTCTAGTAGATCAGAATAGCCGATAGCATCGGGATCATAAGTTATCTCCAATGCTTCTGTATGATCTCCTAAACTGTGATAGCTGGGATTTACTTTACTGCCACCAGTATAGCCAACCCGGGTAGCTATCACACCATCTAATTGCCCAAACTGGGCATCAGGTCCCCAAAATCAGCCTAGAGCAAAGGTGGCAGTTTCCACGTGATTGGGCCTTTGTAAATCTATAGGTGGTTTATCTTGTTTAATTTCTGAAGGGATCTTGTCTGACATAGAAAGTCTCCTTTCTCAAAAGCGCATAATACGTTCAATTGAAGTGTTTATTGCTATCAACACTCAACTTAAACTGA
>CAZKUS010000416.1:0-2051 GCA_964556025.1 uncultured Clostridia bacterium
CTCAAAAATATCTAAATTAGCCCCTAGGGCTGCAGCTCTAGGCTCTTCTATTAGAAAAGTCTGTTTTGCACCAGCTCTAGTAGCAGCTTCTAATACAGCCCTTTGTTCCACTGAAGTGATTCCCGCTGGAACACACACCATGATTCTGGGTTTTAAAAACATTTTTCTTTTACAGGCACGTTCTATAAAATTTTTGAGCATAATTTCTGTTATTGAAAAATCGGCAATCACACCATCTTTCATCGGTCTGATAGCCACAATATTTCCTGGAGTTCTACCAATCATATTATATGCTTCTTCCCCAACAGCTAAAACTTTTTCTGTATCGTTATTAACAGCTACTACCGAAGGTTCTTGAACTACAACTCCTTTTCCCTTGCGATAAATAAGTACAGTAGCTGTCCCCAAATCTACTCCTATATCAGCATTTAAACCGAACATTTTACATCCTCCCACAGTACCAGAATTATAATTCCATTAATTATGTTGATCATTATAACAATTAGAATGACCAATATTAAATATACATGTCCACACTTGGACATAAAGTATTATTCGACATTCTTCTTATCAATTCCTGTCAATAAACTAAATTTAATCCGAAATAGGAAAATTTTTTTCTAAATTTATTTCAGAATTACGATGAATGCTTATCCTTTCACTATTTTGATCATTCTGTTGTTTGTTTCTGATAGGTTGGGAGTATTTTTTTCGGGTAGCTTCTCCTCCTCTAATATGTCGCTCCGCTTTATTGTAATTTAAAATCTTCTTAATCTCCCTAGCCAACTCTGGTTTTATCATGGGTAACCGTTCAGTAATATCTTTATGGACTGTACTTTTGCTAACACCAAAACTTTTGGCCACTTGCCTCACTGTTGCCTTTGTTTCTAAAATATATTGACTGATCTCAAGTACTCTTTCTTGAATATAATCTTGCATCACCTCGCCCCCTTATCTCATTCTGGTTAAATTTATATGCCAATTTAATAGGGCTAATGACTATCATCTGGGAGCAGTTGTTCTGGATCAATAGAATTCTTTCCAGCAGTCACTGCAAAATGTAAATAAAACCCTTCACTTATATCTAGTTTTGCTGAGTCCCCTACCGTGGCTATCCCATCCCCTGCAGAAATGTAATCTCCTTCAGAAACCTCTGTTGATCTTAGGTTTGCATATGTAGTTAAATAACCTTCACTGGCAATTTTAATTTTCAAACCTAAAGCCGGGTCTTCTATTATCTGCTCCACTTTGCCACTCCATGCTGCCCTTACTACTTGCCCTTTATTTGCCTCAATATCTATACCATTATGAAATCTATACTGATTATTGATCTGATAAAGGGTTCCGTGTCCTGCTATGATCTCTCCTTGAACAGGCCAAATACCTTGGGGAATTTTTTCAGCACTTATCGGTTCAACTTGTTTATCTTGACTCTCTTCGGTACTTTTATCCACTGTTTCAGTATTTTCATTTTCCATATGTTCTTCTGGTAGAGTCTGCTGTTCAGATTGTAAATCCGGTTCTTCATCATTATCTCTTTCAAAATCACTTATCGAATCTTTTTGTTCATCTTCTGTGGGATTTGCTTGCTCACTAACCGAGTCAAATAACTCTTCTACATTTATAGCGCTTTCTGGTTCTTGTTCAAATTCAGTTTCAGGTATAGAATCACCACTTCCAGTTATTCTCGTGATCAGTATTCCTGACATCACGAAAATAATAGCCAAATAAGCCATCACAATTAAAGTATGTCGTGATATCCCTTTTAATTTGTACGGGATTTTTTTCATATACACCCATAGTTTTAACAACAATTCTCTGATTTTTTGCATTAAACTCACCTCCCAATATTAAGTCTTCCCCCGGCTAGTCCAATTTATGTATCATAATAAAAAAAACCCTTGCGGGTTTAGCTTTAATTCACAGTTAAAAGCTCAATATCTACATCTTGAAAATAATATTTAATTATCTCTCGATAATCATACTCTTGCTTCCCTTTCCCATCAGCTCCGTATTGACAAAGTCCTACTCCATGTCCAAAACCCTTTGTG
>CAZKUS010000417.1:0-2038 GCA_964556025.1 uncultured Clostridia bacterium
TGGCTGTGATTCTCCTATTTGCTCATTAAGATGTATTATCAAAACCGCATAATACTTTCAATTGAAGTGTTTATTGCTATCAACTTTCAACTTTAACACAGACGTTAAAGAGCTGTCCCTTAGTCTGTAGGGACAGCTCTTTAAGTTAGTCATTTAATTTGGTTTAGTTTATTGAATGTTGATAGTAATAAGACAGCACCTTTAATCTTTAGTCTATGTCTATTATTTTACCACTATGTTCGCCCAATCCAGGGGTCTTTTTGGGGAGAGTTACATACAAAACTCCGTTCTCCAAATTTGCCTTAATGTTTTCATCATCGACATTTTCATCATCAAAAGGTACTGATCGTTGATACTTACGTTCACTTCTCTCCATACTGACGTATCCCTCTTGTTCAACTTTATTTTCATGTTTTTCTTCACCACTAATTGTCAGTACTCCATTTTCATATCTCAATTCAATTTCATCTTTATTCAATCCAGGTACTTCAGCTTCTACTGTATATTTTTCTTCATCTTCTCGCACATTTATTTTTGGCATGCTCTCATTCATAATACTGGAAAAACCTTCAAAAAAGCTATCTAGACCTTTTTCAAAGTCTGCCATGGGTTTGGATTGTTTATGAAAGGGAAACCATTTCATAGGCTTTCTCCTACGCATAAACATCACCTCCCTTAATTCATTTTATGAAGGTCAAACAAGGTCAAACCTTTGTCAATTATTATGGTAAAAGAAGGTCAAACTTTTGTCAAGGGCTTTAGTTTAACTATGTAGTTTAACTATTCATTGATATTAATAACTTTATCTAAATGAATCATCTTAAACATTTTTAGGACATATTCATTTTTTACATTGACAATACTGAGCTCTCCACCAACTTCTTTCAATTTTTTTTGAAACAGTAATATTTTACCTAAACCTGAACTGTCTATGCCCGTAACATTTTGAAAATCAACAATGATTTTTTTATATCCACCATCAAAAAGTTCCAGTAAAGTACTCTTAAAATCATCAGAATTAGTTATATCAATCTTCTCACCTGGTACAACTTCAGCCATTTGATTTTCATAACGATTAACTTTCATTTAACTCCCTCCCATCATATAACTTTTATAGATTTTCGGATTGTACTGAATTGCTGTTATCAGATTCTAATTGTTCTATCTCCTCAAAAGATATAACTCGTTCAGGATCTAATAACATAATTATCTTATCATCCAGTTTTGCCATTCCTTTAAGATGTTCAGTTTTAATATCGTCTGCCATCTCTTTGTCAACTATTTGAATATCCTCTTCTTTAAAACTGACTATATCAGAAATTCGATCAACTATAAAACCCATAGTTTTTCCATTAACTTCTATCACAATTACTACTGTGAACTTATCGTATTCTCTTTCTTCTAAATTAAATTTTTTACGTAAATCTATCTGTGGTATTACTTTACCACGAAAATTTATCAAACCATTTATTACGGGATTAGAGTTAAAAACTTTAGTAGGACTGTGATACCTAGTTATCTCTTGCACCAGCATAACATCTATTCCGTATTCTTCATCACCTACATTAAAAGTCACAAACTGTTGGTTATTATCAGTAAAATTGAGAAGTTGTTGATTTAAGATATTCAGCGTGTTATCTTCCATTTTGTTTCCACTATCATCACTCACAACCATCATCCTTTCTAAAATTTCTCAAATTCATCTTCATCCAGATCTTCAAGATCAAATTCTTCATCTAATTTTGATAAGTCATCATCAGTTTTACCTCGATCTTTATTTTTTTTATCGCGGGATCTAGAGTCTTTATTAGAATTTGCATCTTTTTGTGACATATCCCTATTAGATTTACTGTTACTATCACTGTAACTTTTAGTTTTGCTGTTACTAGACTGATTTTTGCGGTTATTCTCGTCAATTTTAAATCGACTTACTAAATTTTCCAATTCTTCTGCTTCTGAATTCATAGATTCACTGGAACTGGCTATCTCTTCAACCATAGATGAGTTCTGCTGAGTTACTTGATTCAACTCTTCTATG
>CAZKUS010000418.1:0-2028 GCA_964556025.1 uncultured Clostridia bacterium
TAATATCTCAATTTTATCCCAGTCAATATTTAATCTAGTTAACAATAACTCTAATATCCCTTTTACATGGAAAAAATCAATATTTTCAGGTTGGTCAATCCAAGTTTTAGGTGTTAATCTCCCAGTACCACCTAAAATCAGAGTAGTTTGTTCTTTAGGTAATTCTTCTAATGGTAAATTTTTAGGGTAATACACTTTGCCGATCTCAAAAATTTGTAAATCTTTTTCTCCGTGATTAGAATTATATTCTAATGTTTTTAAAAAAGATGGTAACATTGTAGTACGCATTACGCTCTGTTCTCTAGTCATTGGATTTGCCAGTGGAATGGAATTTCTCAATCCATCATCACTATCCAACCTTATTCGATTATAATCTTCCGGAGAAATGAAAGTATAAGTAACAATTTCAGACAATCCTGCAGACAAAAGAGTGTCCCTAGTAAGATCCACTACCTGTTGATCATGAGTTTTTCTACCTTGCGTAAGCTCACCCTTAGGCATAGTTGTCGGTATCTGATCATATCCGTACATGCGAGCTACTTCTTCTATTAAGTCAACTTCTAAATTAATATCATTTCTGGATGTGGGAACTTCAACTTCTAATACATGTTCTCCTTGTTGTTTATCAGTAACATTGACTTCAAAGTTTAGCCTTCTAAAAATATCAAAAATTTCATCATTGGTTATTTCCAATCCTGTTAAATTTCTCGCCCGGGAGGGGCGCAATTTTATAGTTTCTGCTCCCCTTTGTCCAGGATATTCATCAGCAGCTCCTACCGTAGGGGTTCCTACTCCCAGCTGTTCAATTAATTCTAAAGCTCGACATGCAGCTTGAAGAGTTTTATTGGGGTCAACTCCCTTTTCAAAACGTAGAGAAGCATCAGATCGCAAGTTGAGTCTATTAGCAGTCCTTCTAACACTTACATTATTAAATGAAGCGGCTTCTAACAACATTCTTTCAGTTTTTTCTGTTACTTCAGTATTAAAACCACCCATAACACCGGCAATAGCGATACCTCTTTCTTCATCGGCAATTAATAAATCACTACTAGTCAATTTCCGTTCTTTCTCATCCAAAGTAACTATTGTTTCATCAGGTTGAGCCGATCGTACAGATATTTCTGTCCCTTTAATCAAATCGTAATCAAAAGCATGAAGAGGTTGCCCATATTCAAGCATAACATAATTTGTTATATCAACTAAATTATTTATGGGTCGAATACCAGCACTTCTCAATCTTTGCTGTAACCACATGGGAGATGTCCCAATTCTAATATCATTAACCATCATCCCAATATACCTTTCACACAAATTGGAATCGTGAATATTTATTTTTACATCTTCTAAGTCCTGATCTTGTTTATAATCAGTAACTTCAGGATGTTTAACAGGTATATCTAATAATGCTGCAACTTCTTTAGCTACCCCTAGCACTCCCAAACAATCAGCTCTATTGGGGGTTAAATCAAATTCTAAAACTTTATCATCTAGGTCTAAATAATCTACTATAGAGACTCCCACAGGTGCATCTTGATCTAAAACCATTATTCCATCTTCACTTTCAGGAGACATCAAATGTAATTCATCACAGGAACATATCATCCCTTGAGACAGTTCACCTCTTAGCTTAGTCTTTTTTATTTTCATTCCATCAGGTAATTCTGTCCCTTCTAAAGCAATGGGAACCTTTTGCCCAGTTCTAACATTTTGGGCTCCACAAACTATTTGTAATTCTTGATCAGATGTTTCTCCTACATTCACTTTGGTTACACTCAATTTATCCGCTTGTGGATGTGATTTAACCTCCATAACTTCCCCTACTACCAGATCATTTAAACCTGGGTTCATATCAATTATTCCTTCTACTTCCACACCACCATTTGTCAATACATCAGCCAACTCTTCAACTGAAATATTTAAATCTAAGTAATCTTGCAACCACTTATAAGAAATCTGCATAAACTTCCCTCCATTCATATATTGTAACTAAGTTAAAGTTGAATGTTGACAAGAATAAAACAGCACCTT
>CAZKUS010000419.1:0-2022 GCA_964556025.1 uncultured Clostridia bacterium
ACCTAGAGCTGGAAGATGGCAGAGCTAAAGTAGCTTATGAGAATCTGTCCACTATTTTGGATGATGAAATTGTTACAATGATAACACAAGAGCTAGAGGCAGAGATAGAAGCAGATTTATCAGAAGACGATCTGATACCTATCCGTCAAGGTTTTGAAAGTATAGGTGCCCAAGTAGACTGGGACGGAAGTCGAGACCTAGTGACTGTAGACCTGGAAGATATAATAGGAGAAACAGTTGAAGATGATGACAGAGATGAAGATCCGGCACGTGAGCTAACTGAAGAGGAAGAAGATTTAATAGAGCAGATTGATGTAGATAAAGCGACAGACCATGTGAGAACCCTCAGCGAAGATATTGGTACTCGCCCTGCCGGTTCTGATAATGAGCATCAGGCGGCAGAGTTTTTGGCCGAGTATTATGAAGATCTAGGATATCAGGTGAACAAACAGGAGTTTGATGTGGGATTTGCCGGCCCTGATGAGATGGCCTTGGCCCAAGTAGAAATCCAAGACGGAGAACAGTGGTTTAGTGACATATCCTATGATCATGAAAATGAATATGGAGATGAATTCCCCTGGGGTGATTTTACGGAATATCACGGAACTGAATGGGAAATGGAAGCATCAGTAAATGGAGTTTTGGATGAAGATATACAAGGTGAAGTTGTAGATGGCGGTACTGGTGAATTAGAAGATTTAGAAAAAGCTGAAGGCAAAATTGCCCTGGTAGGAGAAGGTGAGTTGGAACAACAAGAGATTGTAGACAAAGCCCAGGACGAAGGTGTAGAAGCTGTAATATTCTACAGTGGTGAAGGTCATATTGGGAATATGGGACAGACTTTTCCGCCACAGATAGAGGAAGCTGATATTCCTGTACTGGGAACTGCACAAATTTACGGGGAGTGGCTCACTGACATGATAGAAGTGACAGATGAGCAGGAGGAATCAGGATCGCAAGATGATGGAGATAATGGAAATAATGATGAAACTGGTCCAGATGGTGTAAAAGTGAGTATAGATATTGAACATCTGGATAATCCGGTCTCTTACAATGTAGAAGCGGTCCAGGAAGCCGATAATGATGATGCACCCATAGTGGCAGTAACCGGTCACTATGACAGTGTTATCGGCGCACCTGGAGCCAATGACAACGCTTCCGGATCGGCAGCTGCCATGGAAATGGCCCGCGTATTTGAGGATTATCAAGGAGATGTGGAACTGAGATTTATCAATTTTGGTGCTGAAGAAGTGGGACTGGTAGGATCGATCTATTACGTTTCTCAACTTTCGGAAGAAGAACAGGAGCGTTTTCAGGGTGTTTACAATCCCGATATGGTAGCTACCAGTGACCCCTATATTGAAAATCTGTTTGTCCAAACCGTAGACGGAGAGAGTAATCCCGTTACAGACAGCATGGAAGAAGCTGATGAGTGTTTAGGTTACGGAGAGGTGGCCACAGGACGGTTCCAGGCCAGTGACCATTTACCATTCCATGAAGCGGGGATCCCGGCAGCACTATTCATTCACATGTCCGGTGAGGGCACTCCAGAGAATTACTATATTGAACCTGTCTATCACACTCCTTTGGACACTGTAGAGGAGAATATCAGCTCGGATCGTTATGAAAAAGCTCTTCATATCATAGGGGTGGCTGTCAATCAGATGATTAACTGATATGGTGTCGGACATGAAAAATTTAAAAGTTTATTACTGATTGTTTGATTTACACCTGAAACGGCCCGGGGCAATATGTTCCGGGCTTTTTAAAGCTTGTGAGAATTTAACAAATTTAGTGAAAATAGGCTTTTATATTGACAATATACAAACATTATATGTAGAATAGATGCGGACAGGAAGATAGTCATTGTTTTCCTTTAAAACACAAAAGTGAATTTACAGAAAATTATGTACACAGGGGGTGAAAAGAAGAGGAAAGGTCAGACTGTCGGATAGACCTGATTTGTAGTTGATGAGAAAGGCTCAACAACGGCAACTTATTGTTACTTTAATAACCTGAAGT
>CAZKUS010000420.1:0-2018 GCA_964556025.1 uncultured Clostridia bacterium
AATTCGCCATCTATCCATAAAGCCATTGTTTCATTTTTTATAACTAATTCGCCTTTGTCCCCCTTATACTGGTCTAATCCTTCTAAAAATACTTTTGTTACATAAAAACCTCTTTCTTCGGCTTCCGTAATATCAATGATTTCACCTTTAAAAAATCTTTGACCTTCCACCTTTTCAATTAATTTATCAATAGGATTTTTATTATTTTCTCTAGCCGATATTACCACCTCACCAATTTCAATAGCCCGGGAAATAGTGCCAGAAATTACACTTTCTTTGAGATCTTTTCCGCTCATAGGATAATGATTATTTGCCCCAAGTCCTCCTCCATTAGTTACTACATACCTCCCCACTTGATCAGGGTAAAAGATATTATTAGCTTCCCGAACCACAACGACATTTCCCTGGCGGTCTACCAGAGGCATGGGGGTCAAATCAATACCATGACCGACAAAAGAAGTCATTTGAGTTTCTGGAGCCGCTCTTCCAATTGCATCCCCATCTATAACGGGAATATTCAATCTTGCTCCCAATGAAAGGATAGCTATGGTATTTAAAGCCCCCATTTCAAAAGGGACTATGTAATCAATTTTATCATTTAATTCCTTTTCCATTTCTATCAAAGCATTTTCAAGAATAAAATCGTCTTCCCATTTGTTAAGTAGCTGGGAAAAATCCATTTCTTCCAGAGTCTTCACTGAGCCCATAATTCCTCCACTTACCACAGTAGCATCATTTTCAATTTTATCTGGTGAAATAATTTTATATTCTCTGTTTAATTCATAATCTTTTTCAAATATGTTTTTCCCCCAGCTGGGAGAACCTCCTCCTCCAGTTCCTAAGATACTAACTCCTTCTAATAGAGGAACTAATTGTTTTGGGCTAATAGTCTTCATTAATCTTACGCCTCCTCAAATTTTTCATCATAATAAATCTAATTTTAATTCCTGCCCCAAAATAACAGAAACCATAACTGCCAGAATTAACACTGCTCCTTGGGTTATATCCTGATAATAATAAGGAACATCCAAAAGAGTTAAGCCATTATTTAATATAGCAATTATAAAAGCACCCACAAAAGTTCCTAAAGCAGTGGGTTCTCCTTCCCCTAACATCGTTATACTCAGAAAGTTTATTGCAATTATATCCAACAGATATCCTTCGCCAGCCAGAGGTTGTGCAGAGCCAAAACGAGATGTCATAATAATTGCCCCTAATCCCACTGTAATACCAGAAATTACAAAAGTTAAAACTCTATTCTTTTTCACCTTTATGCCGGCATATTTAGCAGCAGTAGTATTTCCCCCTATAGCATATAATTTTCGTCCAAATTTAGTTTTTCCCAATACAACAATAGAAATTAATAAAACAATAACCATAATAATAACAGGATAAGGTATAGGCCCCAAAAATCCCCGGGCAGTTGAGTAAAATATATCGGGTGCTTCCCTTATAAACATTGGATTGCCCTCAGTTATTAACATTTTAATTCCGTAAGCTATTGCCCCTACTCCAAAGGTGCCTATGAAATCTGGCAAGCCAATAACTACCACTAATATTCCGTTAATTAAACCAATTAAGCTTCCTGATAATAAAGCTATTAATACTGCCAACCAAAAGCTTTCTGTAGAAACTAAAACTATAGCAAATATGATTTTAACTAATCCAATAGTATTGCCAACGGACATGTCAAATCCTCCGGCAGAAAATATGAAAGTAAAACCTAAAGCAAATATAGTAATAATACTCATCTGCCTTAATAATGTGAAAAAGTTACGCACGGTGAAAAAATTTGGCGCAGTAAAGCTCAAAACTCCAAAAAGAAGGATTGCAGCAATTATTGTTCCATATTTCCTTAAAAAACGGGTCCATTCAAAATTATCTGAGAATATGAACATTATTGAACTCCTCCTAACATTCTATTAGCAATTTTGTTTTCATCAAATTCTTCATCTTTAAATTCATCTATTATTCTGCCTTTTCTTATAACCAATATTCTATCGCATAAATTTAACAGT
>CAZKUS010000421.1:0-2016 GCA_964556025.1 uncultured Clostridia bacterium
TTTTCCCTCCTTATATCTGTTATATTGGGCAGTGAACAGCTTTTAATAACTCCCCCCTCGATTCATGCTATTCCTATTATATCAAATTTTTTCGGGAAATTAATAGGAAAAACACCATTTTACGGGAATTTTAAAAAATTATTACCAGAACACCCTATGTTTACATCATCTTATATTTGCACTTAACCTCTAATGTGCGGTATCACCAGTTTTATCATATCCCGAACCAATTCTAGTTCCTTTTTACTGCATCTAGATATTAAATTGTAAATTTGTCCCTCCACCTGATTTTTTTCTCTGTCGCTGTCTCTCTTGTCACTATTTTTCTCGTGTTCGGTTTCCATTAGAGCATCATCTCTTCTGCCAGGTTCGACTCCTCGCAAAATATAATCTATTGACAGGTGTAGGCAGGATGACACTTCCATAAGAGTATCCAAGCTCATTTTCCTTTCTCCCCGTTCTATCTGACCAATGTAATAGGTCGATACACCTGTCAATTCGGCTAATTTTTCACGGGATAAATCTAATTTCTCTCGTTCTGTTCTAATTCGTTTCCCAATTTCATGGCATTTCTCGGGATTCATGTATAGTCCCCCTCTCTGGTAACTAGTCGATTATGTTTTCTATACGAAGATTTCCACAATAATTTAGCAAATCATCACAAATTTTTGTGCTTATAGCCAATCATTTTTGTTGGCAATTAGTCCAGGTTCTGATACAATAATTTTACAATCTAAACAAAAAAATCAAAATAAGCCCAAAATTCGACAGGAAGGGCGTGATACTATAGATGTCAAGCGAATTGAAATGTTGAAACGAGAACTGCAACAACTGCTCGCGGACAAAGGTCTAACCGATGAAAAAGTAGTTGAGCTCAGTCAGGAAATCAATGATCTGATTCTCGAATATTACCGGACTGACGAAAGTGATAACACCAAAAGCAAACAGTCCGAACAAAACCCTCATGACAATTAACCCCACTCATTTTTAAATACACCATTTACATCTTTTAACTAGCTGATGATTGTTTGACTTTATCATTACAATACCTTATTAGCTCTCGTTAAATCTCCTATATGTCTAGTGTGCTTGACGACAAAATACAACTTCTAACTTAATTATTCGACTTATGAAATTTTACACCTGCAAAACTACAATTTTTTAATTGATAAATACAATAAAATTTTATGGAAATAACAGGATTTTTGCAAACTAGTAACGAATTTTAGTATATGAGCAAGAATATTTTCTTCTCTATCATAAATATAGGAGTGTTTCTATGACTAGATCAAATGGAGAAAATAGGTGCAAAGAACTATTAGAAGAGATTGAAGAGATGCGAGAGCAATTAAAGTATCAGGTCGAAAAAGAAAGTGATCTGAACAGTTTTAAGACCGTTCGCAAGAGCCAACGTCTAGACGAAAAATTAACCGAATACTTGAGAGAACAGATTAAAGAAGAACAACAAAAATACAATAATATTTAAATGTACTTTTTTATTGTGGGTTTAGTTTAATTGATTTGACAAAAGTATTTTATTCTCCAATAAAATAATATTAATCAGGTACTCAGGTAATCAGGTCCATAGTCTGTCAGGCTCAGTTACAGCACACAATTTGGAAAAAATGACTAAATATTTTTAGATAAAATAGGCAAAATTTAACAAGGAAATAAACTATTTTATTTCAAAACAGTTTATGAGATGAAATTATCTAATGGAGGTAAAATATTTTGACAGACCACAATAAGCAAAAATTAATAGAGGCATTAAATATTTTAGAAGAATTTGTAAAAGAAGAAAAAGAAAGATCACCTGGTACAGCTATGTCACTAACAAATCAATGGAAGTTAGAACAGGTACAAAGTAGTTTGAGGGGATGTATGAAACCCGAAAACAGAACTAACATTAAGTAAAGATTAGACATTTTTGTACTGCTATATTCTATCATTGATATTGACATCCTGGTTACTAAAATCTGCACATTTCTGAACGATGTACAAATTAACCGCCACCGA
>CAZKUS010000422.1:0-2013 GCA_964556025.1 uncultured Clostridia bacterium
AACTCATTTTGCTTGTTTGATTCAGACATAAAAACCCCCCCCCAAAGTGGAAAAATCTAGTGGGCAAAATTTTAAGTCATTTTGAGTACAAAATATCTAAAAACACATCCACCAGTTCAGGATCAAATTGAGTTCCAGCACATCTTCTAAATTCAGTAATTATTTCTTCATAAGGCATCATCTCTTTATAAGGTCTTCCATTACTCATGACATCATATGCATCGGCAATAGCTGTAATTCTAGCTAAAAGAGGTATTTCTTTACCCTTTAATCCTCTCGGGTATCCATTACCATCCCATCTTTCATGGTGAAATAATATATCTTCAGCTACGTGGGAAAATTCCTCCGTAGCTCGTGCTATTTTATAACCAAGCTCAGAATGTTTTTTTATCTCTTCCCATTCGTCCTCAGTAAGCTGTCCTTTTTTAGTTAATATAGTCTCGGAAATATTTATTTTACCAATATCATGAAGGATGATAACTAATTCTAAGCGGTTCATTTCATCTTCAGAAAGCCCTGATTTTTCACCTATTTTCCATGCTGCCATCAGCATACGCTGAGTATGAGCTTCTGTTTCATAGCTTTTTGCTTGAAGCGTATTTAATATAGCTTTTAGTATAGAATTCCTTGCACTTCGATTTTCTGCAACCTTCTTTATTTGCATATTATCTTCTGCTTTCTTTATTACTTCTTCAGCCGTTAAATCAATAGTTTCTTTTAACTCACTTGTCAGGGTCACGGAAACATTAATATCCTTTATATACATTTCTTTACTATTAGACCTTATATGTTTTTGTATATTTTCTAGTTCATTCTGATTGGTATTAGGTAATAGTATAACAAACTCATCACCGCCCCAGCGGATTATAATATCTTCTTCCCTGCAGGATTTTCTTATTACATCAGCTGCTGATTTCAAAACTTCGTCTCCTACATTCTGCCCGTAGGAGTCATTGATTAATTTGAGCCCGTTTATATCTGCCATAATAACCCCTAAAGGCAACTGTCGTTCATGGTCAATATTTATTAATTCCCTGTCAAAGTAGTTTCTATTGAAAAGACCTGTCAAACTATCATGAAATGCCAGGTAGAGGATACTTTCTTCAGCTTGTTTGCGTTCATTAATATCAATTGAAAAGAGGAGGATTCTATCCTTGTCCAATTTAGCTGCATGAACTTCAGTCCAAATTCTTTTTCCATGTTTAGTAGAGACCATCACTTCACCAGTCACATAGCCTTGTTCCTCTAATAGGGGAAACCAGTTTTTTATCATTTCATGATACGGTGTTTCAACAAAATCAAATATATTATGACTTAAAAGCTCTTCTTTAGTGCAGCCAAGCACTTGCGTTGTAACAAAATTGACATCCAGATAATCGCCATTTTTGTTAATGATGCTAATGCCTGCAGGCGAGTTATCGAAGTATTCTCTTAGTAACTCTTCTTTTTCTTTTAAAGCTTCTTCTGATTTTTTTATATTCGTTATGTCCCTGACCCATTCTACAAAATATTCTACTTTTCCGTCTTTATCTAACATTGGTATAACCCGCAGATCAACCCAGAGCCCTTCCATTATTTCTCGTTCTAGCTGAAAAGGTTCTTTCGTATAAAGAACAGTTTTTGCTTGACAATCAGGGCAGATATCCTCATAACCTCTATATGTGCGGTAGCATTTAGTATTTAGTACTCTTCTCTCTTCAGGAATCTCGGCAAATCCGTTCCAGTTGCTGTAGATGATATTCATGTCGGGGTCTTGGATTGAAACCATATCGGGAATTAAAGACAACATCCTCTGAAAACGTTCTTCATTTTCTTTTAGCTCTTCTTCTGCTTGCTTTCTTTCAGTGATATCCTGAATTAGAGCCATAATTACCCTTCGGTTATTATATTTTATTACGCCAGTAGATACTTCTACATGGATTACAGAACCGTCTTGACGCTGATGCATATCTTCAACTGTTGTCCTTTCTCCAAGTTCCATTTGATTCCATATGCTTAATATTTCTTGTTTAG
>CAZKUS010000423.1:0-2008 GCA_964556025.1 uncultured Clostridia bacterium
TGGCTTCTGTAATCTCATTTATTGTCATACAACCTGGCATGTAGGGCACTTGATAGCGGTTACAGAGTTTAGCCGTTTCCAAATCAAAAGAAGGACTAACAATATACTGTGCCCCTGATAAAATTGCAATTCTTGCCGTTTCACTGTCTAGTACAGTACCTGCACCAATAATTAATTGCGATTCCGAAAACTTTTCCTTTAGTGATGAAATGACTTTATCAGCTCCTGGTACTGTAAATGTTATTTCTACAGAAGGAATCCCACCTTCAATACATGCTTTTGAAATTTTTTCCGCTTTTTCTGATGTTTCCGCTCTTACCACGGCCACGATACCCACATCTGTAATTTTCTTTAAAACTTCATATTTTGGTATCATTTTAACCTCCTTTTGCGTTTCACAATGTGAACTATTGTTTCGCATTATAAATTTCGGTTTCATTATACAAAATGGTTGGGAAACTCTCAAAAACTGTCACAGTTAATCATCTCTCAATATTTCTTTGTTTCTCTTTCATATTTTTTTTTACTCACTAATTTCTATTGATCTAATTTTTTTAATAAATATTATCTATTTTCAAAAAGCACAAACAAAAAACACTGACCGAATCCCAAATAGGGATCTGTCAGTGTTTATAACTAAATTATATGTTCACAATTCTGATCTACAGTATTTGTAACAACTGTTTAATTTTGTGTAAATCCAAGTTCACGAGAAATCATTTCACCGTATTTTAGTATAGATATTTTAAAATCCTCGATTTTTTCTTCAGTTACTCTAAAAGTAGGACCAGATACACTAATAGCTCCAATCACTTCTTTTCTGTAGTTAAAAAGTGGTGCTCCAATACATCGAATTCCTCGTTCATTTTCCTCTTCATCCATAGCATATCCTTTCGCTCTAATCTCTTTTAAAGTTTTTCTCATTTCTTCATAATAAGTAATAGTATTTTCTGTCACTTTTACTATGTTAGTCTCACTCCAAATTCGATTAAACTCTTCTTCAGTCAAGTATGCCATAATGGCCTTTCCAACAGATGTGCAGTAGATAGGGTTGCGGGCACCTACTCGTGAAAACATGCGAATTCTATTATTGGGTTCCACTTTATCAATATAAACCACTTCTGTATCTTCACGCAACACCAAATGCGAGACTTCTCCTGTCTCTTTAGTTAACTCTTGTAAATACGGCCGAGCCACTACTGCTATATATAATTTCTCTATAATTCTATTACCTAATTCAAATAATTTTAAAGTCAATTTATATTTGTTTTCTGAAGTTTTCTCAACATAACCTTTATGATTTAAAGTCAATAAAAGTCTGTGTATAGTGCTTTTATGTAGATCTAATTGATCACTAATATTACTTATACTAATCCCGTTTTCATAATCAGATAATAGCTCTAAAATAAGCAAAGCCCTATCCACTGACTGGACTACTCCGTTCCCTGCCATAACACATACCACCTCACTTGTAATATAACGATTTAATTTCTAGTATATAGAATTTCTAATTCAATTTTATCAGAGAAATTTCTGCTTGCAACTAAAATTAAATATTTAGTTAAAATAGATATCCAGTTTATCCCATTACTCTCCGCCAAAATACTTATTATATGATTTTTCCATTTCTTGGGTAAGTTCAGTTCGAAAAGCTTTATATTTCTCTAAAAGTTCCTTCCCATCTTTAGTTAAGTAAGAGCCTCCTCCCGAACTGCCACCTACCTGACGAGCAACTACAGTGTACCCTAAATTCTCTTCAATCATGTTAATAATCTCTAGTGCTTGGGCATAAGACATTTCCATTTCTTTGGCAGCTTGTCTCAATGAACCTAATTTCTCTACATACTCTAATAACATTGATGGTCCATCGCCAAAAACCCGGCCTTGTTCACTTTCCAACCAAACTTTAGACTTGATTTTGAAATCAGGCAAAATAGCAAACCTCACTTTCTTTTACACTGTGTTAAAGTTAAATGTTAATATCTGAACTCTTCAACAACAGAATATA
>CAZKUS010000424.1:0-2003 GCA_964556025.1 uncultured Clostridia bacterium
GCAGGTGAAGAATATTTGGCTGATTTAGAGGAAGAAGAATGAACTTAGTAAAACAAGTGATTTATAAAGGCGCTGATATATTCTGTTGTTGATGACAATAAAACTTCAATTTCACTTTAGATGCTTGTTTTGATACATCTAAAACTCTCAAATATTCGAATCACAGCTTCCTGATCAATTACTCCTCCATGAGTATGATCAGCAAATAACCTCCTTTTATTTGGCTTTAATCCTACTGTTGGATCGTTAAGATGTACTATCAATCCTACACAAAATTCGTTCAATTGAAGAGTAAAGCTATCAACAACAGAGTATAACAGCGCCTAACTACTAAATTAAGTTTGAAGACAAACTTAATTATACAAGCAGTTTTATTAAAGGCCCAAGGGGCTTTTATTTGCTCAGAGATAATAATTGTCCAATTAAGTGTTAACTATCCAGATATTTTTAATAGAATAGGATTATTTTAAAAGTTAGAGAATTATATGAGAACGGAAATATAAGGGAGGAATATGCATGGAAAGCTTGTACTCTATATTAGAACAACAAAAAAATGACACGTCACCTGTATTGCCTGAAAGAGAATACTATAAGTCTTCTTTGGTTGGTTTGAGTCATGCTGTTGAAGATGTGGTTATGAACTTGAATTTGCATGCTACACTGTTTGTCACATTTCAAAGGTTTGAATTTTTTTTGGATGAACTTGAACGATATCAAAAACTAGCCCAAACTTGCCAAAACATTTACATTTTTTGTCATGGTATTGAAAAGGAAAAAATCAAAGAATTTTACGAAAAATTTACTAATGTTAAATTCATTGAAATTTCACCTACTTCTCCACTGGCAAGGGAATGGCATATCATAGTAAGTCATCAGGAGTATCCTATGATGTTCGTGGCAAAGGAAGTTATTTTATCAGAACAAGATGAAATGACTAGAGAGTACGATGAGTTTAGAACTTTTAAAGGATATTTTGACTTTATACCAGAGAGAGTAGACGAATCAGTTAAATTCTTTTGTGATCAGTTATCAATAGTTGGTAAAGATATACCAACTATTGATTCTTGCTCTTTAACTGATTCTTCAATCAATTTTCTGAATAACTTCATTAATAATAGTCTGCTATTATTAGAAGATCAAAACCGAGATCTGTTGGAAATTACTAAAAACTATACGAAATTCAAAACTGATATGGAAAATATGAAAAAAATTCACGATAGATTTTTACCCAGAAAATCCCCGGCTGTACCAGGTCTAGATATAGAATCTTTCTATGCACCGGCAAATCAGGTGGGAAGTGATTTCTATCAATATATTCAATTTGAAAATAAGCTGGTCTTTTATATAACTGATGTGACAGGACACGGCTTTGACGGTGCCTTGATTAATATCTTTATCAGAGAAACGATTAAAAATTCTTTGTTAAGCTTTAGTAAACAAAATGAGATTTCAGCAGAAAAAATTATGAATGAATTAGCTCAGTCCTATGTAATTGAAAACTTTCCTCATGATCAGTTTGCCTGTGTACTTATAGGTGTTATAGATACGGAAAACTTAGTTACAACCATTAGTAATGCCGGTATAGAGACTCCTCCTTTGTTGTGTGATAATCGAGAGATGACTTCTGAATTACCTGTAAAAGGCCTTCCCTTAACAAGTGCTGTAGATAGCGATATGTTAATCTATGACCAAAACCGGTTTACATTAACAGGACAAGATTTACTCTTAATTAGTTCTGACGGTATAAATCAAGGGCAACAGTTCTCTAATTATGAAAAAATGAAACAAATTTTAGTAGCTAATAAAGAGTTGTCTAGTCAAGAAATTGTACATAATATAACTTCACAACTTTTGGGTGTTTCCTCTCATGAGGAGAGTTTAGAATTATCCATGGAAGATGATGTGACTTTAATATCTATAAAGATAGAAAGTAATAGAATTTAAAAACTTTGCAGGATTATTATAATTTTTAAAGAATTAAATAACCAGTAAATTAAATTGAT
>CAZKUS010000425.1:0-2002 GCA_964556025.1 uncultured Clostridia bacterium
ATTAGTTTAATTTACTCAGGAATATTTAATGTAATACTATCATTAGAGTTTTCTACACCAGCAGCGCATTTAACAGTTTCATAAGGAATAGTTATATTGTTTCCCATTGACATTTGTCTGTTATCACCAGTTGCAATTACCAGTTTGTCATTATCTACATTCCATCCTGCTTCTCCTTCACTTTCAGTCTCTACATCTTCATTATATTCATAAGGGTCTCCCCCTACTATTATTTCATTTCCATCATCGTCTAATACTACGGCTTCGGTAAAGGTGATCACTAAATTATTATCATCTCCCGAATCATTTTCTAATTTAGCTATAACAGGCTTTGCCTCATCAACAATATCTGCCCCGCTTGCATCAGTAATCGTGGAATAGTTTCCTGCTTCATCTTCAAATGCCTCTGCTTCAAAACTGAAGTCGCCTTCTGACAATTCAGTTGCAAACAGTTCATCTTCATCACTCGGCGTAAGAGTAGCGATTGCACCTTCATTATTTAGTTCTAAATCAGCTTCAACTGTTGCCTCATCGCCATCTTCATCAAATCCCTCCACTTCTATAGTTGAATCATCATAGGTAACTGCTTGGCTAAATTCCAATTCAATTTCAGTTGCTGAAATTAGGGTTATAGTTTCAATATAAGGTGCTGTTATATCTACTCCATAGTTAGCAACTGGAGTTGTTTCTTCGTTATTTAAAGGATCAAGCCCATATTTTTGCACTACTTCTCCTTCGCCAATTATAATGTGATATTCTTTGTTAGGGCTCATTGCAATATTTTCATCTACATACTCAATAAATATCTGATTGTTCTCCATCTCCTCATCTAGATCTTTATCATCATAGCCTGTCAAGTTCTCTATTTCTTCTGTATCATATATACCTCTTTCATCTCCATTATCATAAGTTATAGTTATATGTTCTTCTCGATCCTGTATTTTTACTACTGCATCACTACTAACCCTTTCTACATCCTGGTCAAATGTTACTAATGCCCCTATTTCATCTCTATCATCATTGGCAATATATTCAACAGCTACTGCATCTGGTTTTTCTTCAATTGCTTGAATAGTAAAAGAATATTTTACTTCTTCAGCATTTTTATTACCAAAAACATCTTCAATATCTTCTTCGGCTATAGTAACTTCGTATGTGCCTCCATCTTTAAAGAAATCTGACTCCTCTAAAGTAACTTCTACTTCGTCATCATCTCCATAAGCAAAATCTACATCGACATCACCACTTGTATTATCCTCGTCATCTAAATCTTCCACTGCCCAATCGTTAGTATCAACAGTTTTACTTTTAACATCTCTTTCAAATATCAACACTAATGTTTCTCCATCTACTACTGCCCAATCATCAATAGCAGGATATTCTTCAGGTAAATCTAAGCCATAATCACCAGCTACACCTTGACCAAAGTTTTCCATGATTCTTACAATGTATGGCGCATCCTCTGTGGTTAACGGGTCGTGATTTCCATCAGTTGTTAAAGTAATTTTTGTCTGGTCAGAACTTACAGAAACACTTGCAGGACTCTCTGTATCGCCAAACCTGTCCACTGTTCTGAAATTAGCTCGCAGCGCCTTCATGGGATCAATTTCATCACTAAATTCTAATTCAACAGTATTAGCATTAATGGGATTTACAGCAACTACATACAAGGCGTCAACATCTTCAATTTTGGAAGTAATGGAATCTACTACATTGTTAGAGATAACAGCAGTGCCCCCTAGAATGAAAGCCTTGGTATTTTGACTTACCACTTCATCAAAATAGTCTTCCACATCACCAATCTCTTCTTTTTCCACATAAAGTACCGCTGCATCATTCGCTGCGCCAAAATATCCCCCGACTAATGCATCAGCTAAGCCATCCCGCCCGTTAGCAAAAAGAAAAGTTTCGGGCTCTTCAAAATATTCTCTGGCCACCTCCATGCTAGTCATAAAACGATTAACACCAGCGACCCTATCAACATCATAATTCTCTTCCAGTT
>CAZKUS010000426.1:0-1995 GCA_964556025.1 uncultured Clostridia bacterium
TAAAAGTTGTGTACTATCCGATTTATTTAACGGGTCATGACGGACTTTCAAATCTTAATTATCAAGAAGCTTTGGAAGCGTGTCACTTGGGTGTATTTCCTAGCTTTTATGAACCTTGGGGTTATACACCTCTTGAAGCAGCCGCTTTAGGAGTAGCTTCGGTAACAACTGATTTGGCTGGGTTTGGGAGATATAGACAAACATTAGAAGAAAAACCGGGTAAAGAAGGAGTATATGTCCTTAATCGGCATAGAAATGAAGATGGTCCGGTGATAAACGATTTGGCTAATTTTATGCACAACTTCTCCAAATTCAATAGAAAAGGCAGAGTTGATAACAAGATAGAAGCTAGAAAGATAGCATCCAAGGCTGATTGGAGTGATTTTGTAGAAAATTATATTGAAGCTCATAATCAATCTCTACAATGAAACTTAAACATGTTTTAGGGCGAGAGAAAAGAGAGTCTCAAGTTGATAAAGGAAGAACATTTCTTTTGGGTAATGATTTGGGGGATTACTTATGGCTGGGTGAGTTTCCCGAAAGCCGGTATCAGGGATGGTTCATTACAGACGAAAAAAGTGAAGAGAGGGTCTATAAAATAATTGAAGATATAAGGCCAGTGGATAGAGGTAAGATCAATGTCTTGGAAAATAGATTTTCCGAAGTACTGAGAAAAGGAGAGGGTTTTAAAGAAAGCTTCGCCCTAGACAAAGTTACAAATAGATTCATTTATCAACTGGAGGAAGAAAAATCCGCAGAGCTTATCTTGGATATGAGAGACTCTTACAGTGATGATTATCCTGAATATGAAATAGAAGATCTGGGTGGAAAACTTTTAATTAAGACTGATACCGGTCTATTTTTAGCGATAAAAGGATTTTATAGTTATGATAAAGTTTGTGAAAGATTTGTTCGACATTATGGTTGGGATAAAGATAGAAGCTCGCCTCCATTCGAAAAAGCTGTTTTTAAAGCATTGATTCTAAAAGGGGATAGATTGGTTTTTTCAGCTTCTAGAGATAGAGATAAAGCTCTTGAAAATTTAGATAAAAAAATAACTCTTGATGATCTTAAGGATAGGAAAGAGCCTATTGATTTTACAGCAGCAGCCAAAGGGTTAGACAATTTGGTTGTTGAAGGTGAAAAGATATATGCAGGATTCCCCTGGTTTTTTCAGTTCTGGCAACGTGATGAAGCTATCTCTTTAAGAGGATTAAAAATAATTGATGATGAGAAGGCTAAAAATGCTTTTTGGTCGCTCGTGCGAGGAGATGATGTTGGTCCCAAAGGAAATACTATAGCAGATGGAATCGGGTGGACTTATAAAAGAGCTTTTCTATTTTTAAACGAGCTAAATTCAAAAGAGGAGTCTGAGCTAAGTGATCGCTTAAGAGCTGAAATAGATTTCAATTATTCGGACTTAATATATACTGGTAAAAAAGAGACCTGGATGGATTCAATAGCCAGAGAAGGAGCGCGAATTGAAGTTCAGGCGTTACAGCTAGCCATGTATAAGCTCGGCAAGTTGATAGATGAGAAAAATAAGGATAGGTATGCAGGCTTGGAGTTCGAATTAAAGCAAAAAGTCAGAGATTTATTTTGGGATGGATCTGTTCTTGCCGACGGTTATGATCCGGAGACGGAATGGGTTGATAAAACTGTCAGGCCTAATATATTTTTAGCCTATTACATATACCCGGAACTTTTAACACAAAAAGAGTGGACTATTTGCTTCAGGAAGGCTCTCTATGAGTTATGGCTGGACTGGGGTGGGCTAGCCACAATAAGTAAAAACGATCAAAGATTTAGAGACGTCCATACAGGTGAAAACCCGGAAAGCTACCATCAGGGTGACAGTTGGTTTTTTGTTAATAATTTAGCGGCGATAGCGATGCATAGACTGGATGAAGGGAAGTTTTCTTATGAAGTTAACAAAATATTAAAAGCGAGTAGAGAAGATTTACTGTGGAATGGTGCCATAGGCCACCATAGTGA
>CAZKUS010000427.1:0-1984 GCA_964556025.1 uncultured Clostridia bacterium
CCTCTAAAGTGATTTGAACACTAGTGCTTTCTTCAAATAAACTTCTCAGAAAAGATTGGGCACAAGCAATTTGAATATCCGATTTTAATTGACCAATATTCCCTTCACATCGATAGTTTAGTAGACACTCACGTGCTTCTGCAGAAATTGTCAGTGATTTGCCCATTTTCTCAGATTCTCGTGTCATAAAGTACTCAATAAAGTCATTTCTATCTTCCCTATTTCTTTCCCTCAAAGGAGGAATCGTCAACTTCAGTGAAAACCTACGGTAAAGTGTATCTAATAAATATGTTTCTTCGGCTTCAGTTGTTGCGCCTATTATTGTCACATTGGCACGCCTTTCAATAGTGGCTTCTCCGAGCCGTCTATAAATTCCATTATCCATGACAGAAAATAGAACTTCTTGTCCAGAAGGCGGTAATCTATGTATTTCATCTAAGAACAGTATTCCGTTTTCAGCTTTTTGAATCAATCCTTGTTTATCTTCTTGTGCTCCAGTAAAGGCCCCTTTTTTGATACCAAAAATTTGGCCGACTAATAACTGGGGGTTTTCTGCATAATCTGCACAGTTAAATTCGATAAAAGGAATATCCGGCGAAATACCTCCATTGTTTACAGCTAAACGGTACAAATTTTCAGCGAAAAAACTTTTACCTACTCCTGTTTCCCCGGTAAATAAGATATGCAGCCTTTCTTGTGAAGGATAACAGAGTGCTGCCAAACCTTTCTTAATGATGTGCTTCATGCTTTTATCTGCTCCCACTATGTGCTTACTGTTGTTTTCAAAAGTTGGAAAATCGATTTTATTATCTTGATTAATTTTATCAGTTCCGAGATTTGCTCCAGATAATTGGTAGCGCACAGGTTTACCGGATACTTTCGTCAGTTTGCCAAGTTTGGTTAATTCATTTAAATAGCGGCTTGCTACAGACCGGCTCACATCTAATTTTTTCGCTAATTCTTGAGCAGAAAAACCATGGGGATTGTTTTGTAAATGCTTTTCCGCTATATCTTTTACTTGTTCTAAACGTGCATAAGACATAGAATCACACCCTAAACCGAAGTTAGAATAAGTTTTTTATACGAGTTAATGTCAATTTTTCCATTGAATCAATTATATCATCAGCTTTTGATAAATCTTGTGATCCTGAATTTATGTTTTGAAAACCTATGCATTTCATTCCGGATTCTTTAGCAGCTATCACTCCATTTTTAGAGTCTTCTATAACTAAACACTCTTCTGGTGAGACGCTCAGCTGTTTAGCTGCTTCAATAAAAATCTCCGGATCGGGTTTACCTTTTGTTACTTCCTCACCACTAATCAAGAAGTTAAAACTGTTTTTAAGTTCCAATCTTTCAACCACTAAATTTATAATTTCTTTGGGCGATGAAGAGGCGACAGCTAACTTCAAGTTTTGTTCATGAACTTCTGTTATGATTTTTTTCACATTTGGCAGTACAGGAAGATCTGTAGATGACATGTAATTATATATCTCTTGTCTGTGATTTTCCATTAATTCCTCTACATCATTAGTTAAATTAAAGTCGTTTTTTACTTTTGTCCATAGATCCTCAATGGGCATACCTATGTATGATTCGTGATCAGATTTTTGTATTTCTACTCCTAATTTCTCAAATAAATTTGTTTCAATTTTAACATGCATGGGTTCACTATCGATGATAACACCGTCCATATCAAAGATTACAGCTTTTAATCCAGGCATATTGTCCACCTCCTGATTTTTTTAATTTGATAATATGGTTAAGTTTAATTCTGGTGCAAAAATACAGCTAAATAGCTGCTTAAAAAGAAGAGGCTATTAAATTAGTTACAATGATTTAGCTTCTCTACAATAACTTTTTTACCTCCCTGTGATATAATTGACGCACAATTTTTATAAAAATCGACATAAATTTTTTGGGTATCGGTTAAATCAAAGCCCTGATTTAATAGCGGTTTCTGCAGGTTTTGATCGTCATGTTA
>CAZKUS010000428.1:0-1984 GCA_964556025.1 uncultured Clostridia bacterium
ATGAAAAAGGCAGAGAGAGATGAGAGAGAAGAGGAGTTAGACAAAATGATGGATGAGGATTTTGACGTTAGTGTTGATACTGAAGATGTTGATACTGTTGATGAGGAGGGTAGTAATAGTTCTGCACCTTCTCCGGGAGCAAGTAAAGAGAGTAATAGTTCAGATTTATCAGGAGTATTAGAATTGTCGAAAGATGAGATAGAGGAAGCTGCTAATTCTAATGGTGGCAATTCAGGTATTCCAATTAATCCGAAGCCTGCGAATGGTTTAAAGATAACGAAGGTTAATTTTTATGAAACAAATAGTAGAGTAGTATTTGCCAATGTTACATTTAATGGAATATTCAAGGTGCGTGGATTTAGAGTTATAGAACAGAATGGTGGTGGAATATTTGTTGGTATGCCTAGCCGATATGATGAGGATAATGATGAGTACAGAGATAATGCACATCCCGTAGAAAAAGAAGGAAGAGTGCATGTAGAAGGGGTAATTAAGAAAGCATATGAAAGATGGTATGAAAACAATAAGATGTAAGATATAATATGTCTTGTTAGTAGTTTCATCTTGTCCCCACTGCTACTTTTTAGGAGAGAAGTAGTGGTGGGGATAGATGAGGCTATTAACTATTATAAGTTTTGTCAGAAAATTTTGTTTTCCAGCCCATCGGTCGAAAGACCGAGGGTTAAATATATATTATAAGGAGCGTGATAAATTGAATAATAGATTAAATAGCGATGAATTAGCAGAGAGAAATTTAATTAGTTGTGACATTTGCGAAGGAGAGTTTTTAGAAGAGCAAATTTACATCAGGAATTTTTTTCTTATTTGCGAGGAATGCAAAGATAAGTATAAGACTAAAGAAAGGAGTGATAATTGATGATAAAAGCCACACAGGCAATGTTTGTTAGTATTTTAGAACAATATGAAAGAGAATATGTGACAGAGAAAAAAGGCAAGGATGAAGTCTGGTATTCTGACATTAGAAAGTTTCAGGATAATCGCAAGAAACTAACTCTTGGACATAGAGAATATGATGGTGATAGACCAGATGAAGTTTTCGTTAAAGAGTTAGAAGAGGTAGGTTACTCTGCGCCTTTTAAACTATTCCAATCTGATGACATTTATCCCAATGTTATAATTCCTAATCGTTCAATTCAGGCTGAAGAAATATCGATGAATAAAGTTGAAGATTTTATAACAGATGATGATGGTAACTTGGATGTATCCGGTGCAAAGTCACTCTACAAGTTTATCAAAAGTAAAAAACAATTTAAAAATGGAAGAGAGTCAGTTGATATAAATATATATTGTAATAGTGATTGGAACAGTGAAATAAGGAAAACTCCTCTTCCCGTTATCGAGGAAATAGGAGCGATAGCGAGAATGGCAGTAGCGATAAAGAAATCCACATTTCCGGAATATATATACAGAGTTATTCAGGACTCACAAAATAAGCATAAAGATAATAATTGGACTTGTCAGTCCTGTCGATATCTCAGCTCGTTTCAATATACATCTACTAATGATAAAGGTATGTCATCAGAACAATTTAATAAAGCTTATGTTTGTCGTCAAAGCGATATAGCTTTGTCAAATAATTATAATATAGTTAAAGAAGGTATTTTGAGCAATATAGGTATTATTTTAGACAGAGTAATAGGTGCAATTAACGGCACCACTAGGAAGGATAGAAGGATTACTTCCTGTCCTTATCACTCCAAGAACTATTATAGCAAAAATTTAAAAGATTATATTACTGAATCACCGGTTCCACGATTTATGATAAATAGGTTTGATAAAAATGGTAAAACTGGTTTTGAAGTTATGTTAGATGGTTTCCGTATTGATATTACAGATATAGTAAGAGACCCAATACTTGATGGTATAAAGAAAATAAGAAAATATAAAGTAGTAAAACAAAGCAAACAAGATAAAAACGAAATTGATAAAGAAACAAAAAAAAGAGCATAATTTGAGATGATTT
>CAZKUS010000429.1:0-1983 GCA_964556025.1 uncultured Clostridia bacterium
GATATCCAGTATGTCACATTCACTGTCAATTATCTCCTCTGCTTCCTCCCTATCTGTTACAGTAATAAGCGATTTCATTTCAATCCACACAAATAAGTTGTAGTAAACCAATATTTAAAAATCAAAAAACGGATTTTTATAAACGAATATACAGGCTAAAAATAACAGGAAGGTACCCATAGGGACAAAAAACCATGGCTTGTACTCTTTATCATAAGTGTTATCTATTGGTTCTGCTTCTCTATTCTCCCAGACAGTGAAAGTTTTTGGGCTTGTTTCAAGCCTGTGTTCCTTAACCTTTTCCCAGGAATCAGATGCATATCTTTCCATCAGATCAGTGTAATTGTGCCTCCACTGATCCAGAGTAAAAAGATATCTAACATTATAGTCCTCAGCCGATCCAATAAACCTTAAAGCATAATGTACATCCATCTCGTCTATATGGTACTGTCCGGACTCTTTTATCCAATCCACTCTTCTACCCCCATAATACTCGGTATCAGACATAGGAACCTCCGAACCAAGTATCAGCTCAGAAATTCTATACTGGTAGCCCAAAGTCTGGAAACGATATTCTTCAGATGCATTCTCCTCCAAAAAACCCAGTATAAGTTCTTTTTTTTCCTCTCTATCACTTTCTTCATAAACTTCTCTTCCGTGGAACCATCTATGAACTCTAATATTATACCCAATACTTGAAAATAACAATATAACACAGAATAAAGCTACTAAACTATAATAAAGTTTAGTTTTATTCTCAAAACTTTCAATAAGTTTCAAAAAAATACTAACAGATAACAAAGAAAAAATAACGCTGGAGAAAATAAAGAATCTTTCATATGTAAGCCAGCTCTCTAGTCCCTGAAATATAATGCGTGGTATCGGTGTCGTTCTTGACATACCTAACACGAAGAAAAATATCCCTGCAAAATACAGTTTCATATGGTTGAATGAAAACTTTTTTTTGGAGATGAAAAAGAGGGGAAATAACAACCCCAAAAAAGAAACCCCAAAATCAGAATAAAGCCAGAGTTCTCTTCCTCTCGTATCTAGTTCCAAAAGATTGGTTCTTGAACTATGCGGTATCTCTTCATGAGGGACTATTGAATCATCAAATAATCCTGTTACAAAAGGAAACATACCGGCCATTATAAGAATAAAAACAATTAGAACTGATACCGATACATTGAATAGTTTCTCCGGGTTTAGTTCTTTTATCTCAAAAAGGAAAAGCATTACCAGAAAAAAAGTTATGATAATAAACGAATAATGATGCATAAAGCCTGTTAACGCATATGACATAGCAAATATCCCCCAGTCAATTCTGCAGTTATCTTTTAGACCCTTCAACAAAAATCTAGCGGAGAAAACTCCTATTGAAATCCCTCCAATTGTTGTAATCATCCCATAAACTAGATTCATCTTTATGATTCCAACATTGAAAAAAACAAAAAAGTAAAACAGCCAAAACCATTTCTTGTCAAACTCTGTGTATTCTATTATTAACTTAGAAGCATTGTAAGACAGAAAAACCCAGAAAACTATAAAAAGCATATCTGCAGCAAGAGTTAACGGGATTATATAAGATAATATAGCCATCAAAAAAAACATCAAAGGAGGATATGCGCTTGCATCAACACCATTCAAACCTGCATCCCAGTTAATCAATGAAAACCAGTTTCCTCTATAATGGTCTGCGAATGTCATATGACTGGCTATATCGAAACTATAAAATCCTATGTTAAATAAAAAAACCGCTAATACAATAGAAAAAATGATTACAAGACGTCCCCGACTTAATTTTCTTTGTAAATATCTATAAATCATATGATATGCCCTTGATTCTATTATTCTAATTTTATTGTTCTTCTTGGATATTTATTTTTATTGTTCTACCCTAATATCTTGAATCTCAAAGTAACTACACTCCTTATCACAGTTTTGAATAATCTCTAATTTATTACTACCTTTACCAAGACCAAT
>CAZKUS010000430.1:0-1979 GCA_964556025.1 uncultured Clostridia bacterium
GCCAAAGTTTTTCTTCTATCCAAAAATAAAAAATTTAACAGGAGGTTGATGTAGTTGAAAAAAGTGCTGGTTTTAAGTGTGTTGGTATTGATGTTAGTAGGAGCTGTTGGCTTTGCAGGCCCGCCGGAAGATGCAGGGCCGCCTGAAGATTCTAATGCGCCTGATCATGCAGGACCGCCAGAGCTGTCAGAAGAAACTAATGTACCGGAACTTAATAAAATTGTCAAAGAGGAAGATCCATATAAAATTGCAAAATTAGTTGTGGAAGACAGAACAGATGATGCTCACTATGTATTAGATAAGATATCAGAGAAAAAAGGAAAAGATTTGGAAAATGAAGTAATGAAAATAGTCATGAAGAAGTTTGGTAGTGGTAATTATGCAGTTACAGAACAAGATAAAGATAAAGATACAAAAGAAGAACCTGAGATTACGCCTGAATATAGTGTACCAATAATTGAAAAAACGATGACTGGCGAAAATGAAGTAACATGGGGACAACATACGGAAGGTAACTGCACGACTTCTGCCGCATTATTAACAATGGGTAATATTTTTACAAATATTCCAGAAGATACAAACGCATATTATTCTCCAAGTAATGATAATTTTGGCCTTAATCCATATCCAGAGCCTGAAAATCAAACACAAAGAAAAGAAAGCTATTTAAGGTATAACTATGCAGATGTTACTAAATATGATATTGCTTCTCATGAACAAGTAGTAAATAATGTATTAAGTAATTATGGAGACAATAACTACCAATACCCCGACGATGTAGTAAATAAATCTACTTTTTTGAATCATGTAGTTGGTTCTATTGATAATAATAGAAATTTTTACATGAGAGCACAGGAAGGTTCTGAATTACTAGAGAACTATTCCACAGTAAGCGGAAATTCAGGACATGCTATGACAATAACAGGATACACACATTATTATTGCAATAACGAATATTTTTTCCATTTTAATGACACAGCTCCAACATTCCATAATGATGGATCAGGAAATTATTTTGTTGCTCCCGCAGATGTAGTATTTGACAGTTTAAAGACATCCTGGATACCTTCAGAAAGCATCCTTGTTTCTTCTTACGCATTTGTGGAGTAAAAAAGTTTTAAAATAATTTATATTGAACGAATTAAAATAGTCTACCCTACTATAAATATTTGTAGTAGGGTAGACGCAACTTTATATTGCTACATTGCAACTATTAATTACTTGTTGCTCATAACTATGTTAATTTTACAAAACAAAAAGTGAGGAGGTAAATTGGTATGCTTAGGTTAACCAACTTATTTGTTGCTCTAATTTTAATATTTATTTTATTTTCAATTGGTGCTTGTAATACTACAGGCACGGAAAATACAAGATTACAAGAAGAAGTGGAAATTAAAGAAAACAAAATTGAAGATTTAGAAAAACAAATAGCAGTTAATGAAGAAGAAACAGTGCCTAAAGAACAAGCTAAATTCTCTGTAAATTTACTGGAAGAAGCTTTTAATAAATTAAGTAAAGCTGAAATTAGAGAGGTAGGAAAAAAATTTTATGATTATGAATTGTTAGTTGAGGATGCAGACAAAGAAGGAGGGTCAGAATGGGGAAAGAGTATACCTGGGGATGGAAAATTAACACTTGATACAAATGATTTTATTCTAAGACTTAGCGCTACATCATATTTTTATCCTTTTTTGGCAGACAATCTTGATGATGATCATTTGGAAATAATCAGGGAAGCCGATATAGGCAGGGATGATATCAAGGAACGTGGATCTCACCCTGAAGCCTGGTGGGAAGTAAAAACAGAAAATATTGACTATGAGTATAAGCATGGTGCTGGAACAGTAAAGGATGCCTTTATCTTGCATTTTTCAGACGTGCCCTGTGGTGAAACTGTAGTAATTGAAATAACCCTTGAATTCCAGCAATGGTTAGACTTAGAAACAAACAGGTTGGAAATTAAAATAAAACCTACCAAC
>CAZKUS010000431.1:0-1973 GCA_964556025.1 uncultured Clostridia bacterium
CGCCATTTGTAGGGATGTTTATTGCAAGAATTTCTAAGGGTAGAACTGTCAGGGAGTTTATCCTAGGCGTTTTACTTGTCCCGTCTTTAATATCATTTATCTGGCTAACAGCTTTTGGGGGCACTTCCATTTATATTAACAGTGAGACTGGGGGATCTTTATTCGCAGTAGTCCAAGATAATCTTCCCGTAGCACTTTTTGAGATGATTACATTACTTGAAATACCTTTCATTGCGGGAATAGCACAAACATTAATATTTGTGCTAGCAACAGTCTTAATAATATCTTACTTTATTACCTCAGCAGATTCCGGGTCTTTGGTAGTTGACAAGTTAACTACTGGAGGGAAAATAAACTCTCCTACCCGCCAGAAGGTGTTCTGGGGTTGCCTGCAAGGTCTCTTGGCCGCTACATTACTTTTGATAGGCGGGGAAAGAGCATTATTTACGCTGCAAACTGCAGTGATCAGTGCAGGTTTACCGCTGGCAGTAATTCTAACCATTATGGCCTATTCTCTCATTAAAGGACTAGAGATTACCCACTTAAAACAAAAGGACATTAGAGAAGTCAAAGACGCGCGAAGGCTGAAGCAGTTTGTTGAAAATGAAGAAAGTATGGAAGACTTCTAACTAGGAGTCTTAGTGTTAAGAATTTGTTTATAAAATGTTTAGTATGGAATTATATAATATTACTATACTAAATAATAATCAAATTCAAATTATAGGAGGTATGTAAAAATGAGTAATTTAGGTGAATTTACGCAAACAGCTGATTGGAAAAAAGAAAAGCACGTGCCTGTAATAGAGGAAATAGGGCAACCCCAAAAGGGTGAAACTTTTGCACTACAGCTGAGCATTGGGAAAGAGATTGCACATCCTCATACTACCGAACACCATATCCGTTTTATAAAGCTTTTCTTTCAACCGAAAGGAGAAAAGTTTACGATACACTTAGGTACACACAATTTTGAGGCTCATGGAGAGTCAGTTGAAGGACCAAATGAAGGCAGCGCAAAATGCGAGCCCGTAGTTATAACAAACATAACTTTAGAAAAACCAGGTACTTTATTTGCATTAAGTTACTGCAATATACATGGTTTGTGGGAAAATTCTCGTGAAATAACTTTTTCTTCATAATATTATGAAGAAAAATATGAAATTAAGCTAAGGTAATGACGATGACTCAATCTTTGATATTTGAGTAGGACAGAGGAGTGTTAATTTTGAAAAAATTTGATCTGATTGTATTAGGAGGAGGTACGGCCGGCCCAGGTGTAGCACACCGGGCGGCTGCAAAAAAGTGGGATACAGCGCTAGTGGAAGCCCGTTATCTTGGAGGTACTTGCATAAATTTTGGATGCATTCCTTCAAAGACGTTAATCGGTTCAGCTCAAGTCATGCAATGCGTGCGAGATGCGAAAAAGTATGGAGTAATCACAGAACCACCAAGTGTAGATTGGCCAACAATCCTTAATCGGAAGGAAACACTAGTCAGTAATATACGAAATCACGCCTATAAAAGTGTTCAGAAGAAAGAGCATATTACATTGTATGAGGGTGAAGCATCGTTTACCGGTCCGAAAACCTTAGAAGTCAATGGCGAGTCTATTACTGCAGAAAAAATTGTGATTGCGACAGGTGCGCGTCCCGGGATACCACCGGTCCCAGGATTGAGTGACGTTGATTACCTAACATCAACTTCAGCCATGGAAGTAGAGGAGCTTCCCAAAAGTTTACTCATCTTGGGGGGTGGTATTATTGCCCTTGAGTTTTCTCAACTTTTTGCGCGATTAGGTGTATCAGTGACAATTATTCAACGAGGCGACCGCCTAGCGGAGAATTTAGAACCGGAAATATCAAATGAAATTCGTAAAATTTTGGAAGCAGAAGGGATAAACGTAAAGACAAATACCCGTATTAGCTCGATTGGCTCGGAAAATGGTTTGATTTACGCTATTGATGAAGCTGAAAGTG
>CAZKUS010000432.1:0-1972 GCA_964556025.1 uncultured Clostridia bacterium
GATCAAGTAGTTTTTGACAAAGTAGTGCTAGTAAAAGACGGCGAAGATCTACAAGTTGGAACTCCTGTACTAGATGGCGCAAAAGTTGAAGGGACCGTATTGGAACAAGGTAAAAACGATAAAGTTACTGTGTTTAAGTACAAACCTAAGAAAAATTATCGTAGAAAATACGGTCATCGCCAGCCTTATTCAAAAGTGAAGATTGACAAAATTTCTTTGGATGGTTAATCTGGGATATGATAGAAATAACTGTGTTTAGGAATAATGGCAAAATTACTGGTTTTGTTGTCAATGGTCATGCCGAATATGGTCGTGAAGGTGAAGATATTGTTTGTGCTGCTATTTCAGCTCTGAGTCTGACTGGTTTGTTTGCTACTGAAAAATTGTGCGAATTGACGCAGCAATTAGAACAGCCGAGTAAAGGTGACTTAAAATTATTATTACCACAAAACCTAGATAAAGAGCAGCAGTGCAAAGCTGAAACTGTATTGGAAACTGTAGTGATTGGGATGTATGCTACGGCGAAAAATTACCCGGAAAATGTAACTATTTACGATGAAGGGGGGGAGTACACATGGAAATGAATATGAATCTACAACTGTTCGCCCAGAAAAAAGGGGTAGGTAGTTCAAAGAACGGTCGTGACAGTATTAGTAAGCGCTTAGGAGTCAAACGGCACGGTGGTCAAGAAGTCAATGCTGGAAACATTTTAGTACGTCAGAGAGGTACTAAATTCCGTCCAGGAGAAAATGTAGGTATTGGCAAAGATGATACCCTATTTGCTAAAGTAGACGGAGTCGTAACTTTTGAAAGAGTAGGTAAGAAAAAGAAACGGGTATGTGTTTACCCCGAAACTGTAACGGCGGATTAAATATACCTCCCGTGAAGGCTGCCAATCTTTTGATTGGTAGCTTTTTAATATAGATCACCTTGTTTAATTAAAACCAATCGCAACAGGGGTATTGTTAATGACAGAATGGGTGTGAAATTTTGAATTGGGAGGACAAGCTTGTGCTAGAAAAGCTTGACTGTGTTAAAAGTTTACCATTGTTATTGATACCGGGATTGATCTGTACGTATACTATACCTTTTATATTTAAAGCAAATATAACAATAAACGTGATTTTAACTGTCTTATTATTATTTTATTGGATTTGGGCTGTAAAGTATTTAATGAATAAATGCAGCTCAGAACATTGTAGTTCAATTTTAAATAATCGCGAAAACATTCGTGAAGATATAACTGCGCATCTCAGAAGAATTCGACATGAACACAATAATCATTTTCAAATAGTGTATAGCTTGGCACAACTGTACAAAGAACAAAGGTTTATTAAATATCTAGAAAAACTGAAAAGTTTAGATGGTATTTACGGAGAAATCATTAAACTTTCTAATTTGGACTTATTATTGTTTTATTTAAATCAATATACACAAGCAATAGAGCGGGAAGAGCAATTTTATTTTGTGAATCAGGTGGATTTTGAGATCACCCCAGAATTAGGTAAAAGAATAGCTGAATTGTTAAATAAAATTTGCAATACATTTGATCTATCAGGGCAAGATAAGGAACAGGTTGAGAAAAGGTGGTCTATATCTGAAAATGCCGATTTTTACTTGATTGAATATCAATTGACTACTGCACAAAATCCTGAGCAATATTGTAATGAACAGCTACGGAAAGAATTACATAAATATGCTAATGAGTTTAACTTAAAATCTGAGTGTTATGTAAAAGAGGGAAGTTGCCAAATACTAATATATGTACCTAAAGGAGTAAATGAATATGTTTGTAGATAGAGCTAAAGTGTATGTGAAAGGCGGAGATGGTGGTAATGGAATAGTGGCTTTTAGAAGGGAAAAATATGTCCCCGATGGTGGTCCTAATGGAGGAGATGGTGGAAAAGGCGGGGATGTTATTTTTCAAGTTGACTCTGGTCTGAAATCTTTAATGGATTTTCGCTATAATATC
>CAZKUS010000433.1:0-1967 GCA_964556025.1 uncultured Clostridia bacterium
GATAGACCTTAAAGTATGCCTTGTTGATTTTGATGTGGCATGGGGCAATATTGAAGCAATACTGCACATTGATCACAAAGCACCTAATGTTTTGGATTGGAAGGACTATGAATATGAACACTTTGACAAAAAATTAGTAGATCAGCTAGTGTACACACACGATTCAGGAATTGATGTAGTGGTATCCCCTGCAAGAGTTGAAGAAGCTGTTAGAATCAATGAAGAAATACACGAAGAAGGTTTATCACAAGGAGCAGTTCTTGCCGAAAAAATACTGGGGGTACTTAGTAAGTATTACGATATGATTATAGTAGATCTAGGACCTTCGATGGCAGAAGACAGCACAATTACAGTAATTGATATGGCAACCAGAATGTATATGATCGTAGATACTGATTTTCCGACCTTGAGAAACTGCGTAAATTGTGCCAATTCTATTGAAAACCTTGCTCTTGATCAAAGTAAAATCAAGCTGGTATTTAACAAAGTGCTTAAAGACAAAACTGGTATCAAAGCAATTACCGAGCATGTTCCGTACCCCATTGTAACCAAGATTCCGTTTGATGAGAATATCCAGTATATGGTTAACAACGGGGATATTCCCTTTATTAAAAGTCCCCAGTCTACTTTTGCTCAAGGTATTAAAAGCATTGTAAATGATTTGGCTGTTCTATACGATGATAGCAAGGAAGGTCTGGGAAGTAAAATTAAAAATATCTTTAAGAGAGGAGGGTAAGCATTGAGTAGATTGGTTGAAAAAAGAATGCGGGCAAACACACAGGATAAGTTTCAACCTGATAAACCTAAAGAGGAAAAGATTAATATTGAAGCGATACAGGAAAAGGTGCGTCAAAAAATACTAAATTCCGATGAATTTTTGGATATGCAGGGGAATGAGAAGGAACTTTGGGATAAAATATTCCAATTGGTTTCTGAAGAATGTCCTCAAGTTCCAAGGGTCAAAAGAACCAATATGGTTGATGATATCCTTAATGATATTTTTGGCTATGGTCCTTTAGAGAAACTCATCCATGATCCCGAGGTAACTGATATTATGGTCAATTCACCTGAGAGAATTTTTTATGAAAAAAATGGGAAAAAACAACGCTCCGATGTGGTGTTTAGAGATGAAACACACCTTAGAAAGGTAATTGACCGCATTGTTTCAGGAATGGGGAGGCGTGTAGATGAGTCATCTCCTATGGTTGATGCTCGTATGCCTGATGGTTCAAGGGTCAACGTGGTTGTTAGACCTATTGCTCTTAATGGTGCTAGTTTGTCTATTCGTAGATTTAAAGAAAGGTTTGGGGTTCAGGATTTAATTAAGCATGGAACAGTTTCAGAGGAAGCGATGGAGCTTTTAAAAGAGCTAGTTGATTTGCGCTTGAGTATTATAATAGCAGGAGGTACAGGTACAGGTAAAACAACTTTTCTAAATGCTCTTTCATCTTTTATTCCTAATGATGAGAGAGTAGTCACAGTTGAAGATACCTCCGAACTTCAATTGCAGGTAGAAGACTGGGTTAAGCTAGAAACTCGTCCTCCCAATATCCAAGGTGAGGGGGAAATAACTGCCCAGTTATTAGTTTCTAATGCTTTGCGTATGAGACCTGACAGAATTATTGTTGGTGAGTGTCGTCGAGGAGAAGCTTTTGATATGTTGCAAGCCATGAATACAGGTCACCCTGGTTCTATGACTACTCTACACTCCAATTCAGTTCACGATACAGTTACAAGGCTTGAAAGTATGGTTATGATGAGCGGTTACCCTATGACAGAGAGATCCATTAGAGAGAATATTGCATCAGCGATAGATCTAATAATATATCTAAAAAGGTTGCGGGATGGCAGAAGAATAGTGGAAAGAATCGCGGGAGTAGAAATGGAAGGAGATAGAGTTATTACAGTTGATCTCTTTAAATCACAAGATGGGGAATTGCAACCCGTTGAAGGGGCAGAAGATAAAA
>CAZKUS010000434.1:0-1965 GCA_964556025.1 uncultured Clostridia bacterium
TAAATGATATTAGCATTATCTTTAATTTCTCAATGGATTCACAAAATCCGTTTGTTCTAATACTGGCAGGGCTGCCTTTTTTGATGGATAGGTTGTCTCTAAATCAGAGCCAAGCTTTAGCACAAAGGATTGTTATGCGTTACAAAATGGATACTCTTAAAAAGGATGAAGTCAAAAAATACATTGAGCACAGCCTTGCTTTAGCAGGTGCTACTCACGAAATCTTTTCACAAGAAGCCATAGAAGCTATCGCTTCTAGATCAAAGGGGTGGCCTAGGCTGGTTAACAAGTTAGCTGTTAGCTCACTTTTACTCGGGTATCAATTAAATGCCGATCTTATTAATGATGATATTGTGTTCAAGGCTTCTGAAGAGGCGGGAGTATAATATGAATGCCTTTAAAGGGAAACTAGTCTACAGTTATCAACTTGAGTGCTGGTACTTTTTGGGTGACAACGAAGATATTTCCTATCCTTTAAACTGTGGTGATTGTTTATGGATAAAGGTCTTTAATCGATATCGACCTGGAAGGATTGAGTTAGATGATGACTGGTATGTAATTTTCGATGATGCTAGTTTTGTTTTACTTCATCCTTTTCCCTATGATGTCAGGGTAATTTAGGACACAAGCGGTCATTCTGGCCGCTTTCCTTTTTCCCTAATAGACTGTGATTATGTGAAAGATCAAATAATTTTCCCTATTTTAATTTGATTATTTTTCACTTTTAGTTAGCCAGGCAAACTGATTTAAAGTGAAAAAAAGAGGTCGGTTTAATTTGATAATTCACAATAAAGGTTACCGCATATATAGGGGGTATGTATCAAGGGTTGAATAATGTTCATAAAAGTTATAATGAGGTGGAAAAGGTGATTTTTTGGAGTCCGGTTTTGAACATGGAATCTATAATAAACTATAATGACTTAGGTATTTATAAGCTCATTTGTCTGGATTGTTCAGAATCAAATCTTAAAATTTTTTTTGATAAAACTATTAAGCCTTTATATGAGTATGATAGGAAAAAATCTGCTGAACTAGTAAAAACTTTGGAAGAGTATTATAAGTGTGCTGGAAACATAAAACAAGTATCCAAATCAATGTATACTCATTACAATACTATTAGACACAGAATAAATCGAATTGAAGAAATAACAGGAAAATCGCTAGAACATTTTGAGGATAGTTTAGAGTTTAAATTAGGTCTTAAAGTCAAAGGGTTTTTTATAAACAAAGAGAATGATTAAAAGAAGTCACAGGAGCGTTTTTATAGTATCTGAATTTTATATTATGGTATCTTTTAAGTAGGTAAATATTGATGATTATTGTTTGCGATTTCCCGAGAACTTGGAATTTCTAAAAATATAGTTTTAATTTTTAAATACATTTCTGTAATTTTGTGGTGAACGTTGCTAAATTTTCCCTTTGATTATGATAATTTCAAGTTATTAGTTATTAGTTTTATTGTAAAATATAGATAAAGGGAGGGATAATTTTGAGTCAAAACGCGGAAACTTTGAAAAATAAAATAATAGAAATGCCCGGCAATAAAATTGTGACTTTATTAATTATGGAATCTCCAGATTCAACAAAAGAGGTGAAGTATGATATATCATCAGAAAGAGAAATAGGGTACAGCAAGGAACATGAAGAAGCTTTTTTCGAGCAGTTAGAAAACGCCATTAATACTGGCGGGGCTTTAGTTATAAGGCAATTCACTGAAATTTATAATGATAATATTCCAATCAAAAAATTGTATGGTGTTAGACTTGGCCAAGGTACTTTTTTAGGTATTGACAAAGACGAGTTGAAACAAAGTTTTAGCGTCGATGCAGATACTGGAAAGCCAATAGAGCCTCCAGCAAACGTTCAATATTGTGATTTTAAATAAAAAAGTGCCCCAACTTCTTTGTTTAAGGGGGTTAAACCTTGTAGTTGAAAATCTAAAATCACAAGCAAATTCACATGACT
>CAZKUS010000435.1:0-1961 GCA_964556025.1 uncultured Clostridia bacterium
TTGTATAGTAGCACATCTACATATGGAGTGTCAAGGAATATTGTAAATAAAATTTTATTGCTATCAATTGTAAATAAAATTTTATTGCTATCAACTGATGAAACTTCACATATTGCAGCCAAATTAGCTAGCGCAGCTATGCAAATTGTTCCACGGATTGATTGTCAACATGGTTAAAATTTTCAAATACCTGTCCAGCTTGAGTTTGAGCTTGATCTCTCGAGTTGTTTATATGTTCATAATTTGATAATAATAATTCAACTAAAGCGCTATCCAGCTTGTTTGTTTCAGACATTTCTTTCAATATATTTGAAACTTTTTCTTTCGGCATTCCTTCACGGTAAGGTCTATCTTCGGTCAAGGCAGTAAATACATCGGCTACTGCCATAACTTTACTGCCCAATGGCAGGTCATAATTTGAGTATTGAAATGGATAACCTTGTCCATCCAATCTTTCATGGTGTAAAGCTGCCCACAGATTGATCGTTTCCAATTGCGGGATTCTCTCTAAAGATCGATATGTATAGTAAGTATGATACCTTATGATACTAAATTCTTCATCCGTAAGTTTTCCAGGTTTGTTTAATATTTCATTAGGCACAGCTAATTTGCCCAAATCGTGAAAATGACCTGCGATTTCCATCATATCGCACTCTAATTTAGAAAAACCTGTGAGTTTCGCCAGTTCCAGCGCCGTAGTAGACACACCACTGGAATGTGTAGCAGTAAATGAACTTCTAAAGTCAATCAAACGCTGCATAGCCATTGAGAATGTCTTTAACTCATCCATTGACAACACCGTCATAGAACCGGCTATTTTTTTGCTTAATAACCTTTCTCCCAAGGCTGGATAAGTAAGATCTAGCCAGAAGTACTCTTTATCAGCCAAGCTTTCAAAAGCTTCTACAAGTTCTGGGGCAAAAGTTTTCCCTTTTTGTTGTAAGATTTTTTGCTTGATCTTTTTCCGCTCTTGGCTGTCAATATACTGTTTATCTCGATCTAGTAATACACTAACTCTATCCGCTAAATGAATAACATGGCTTTCAACGGGAATCTTCTCTTCTAATTGTGCGCTGATTTGTTCAGCATTTTGCCATGGAACGTGATGATACCTGATAATGCGCGCAACTTTAGCCAGAGGCTGAAAATCACGCAGCAGCCTGTACCCCTTTTCTGAATGACGATGCGGAACTTCACCTTCAAATCGAAGGGTATCCAATCTCTCCTGTAGAGATAAAGCGCCGCTGTCATGGAGTAAACCAGTTATAATTAAGTCCTTGATTTCATTATTACTCATACCGTATTCTTCACCAAGTTCTGCGGCTATATAGGCAACTAATTTATGGTGATCCACTACTTTCGGTGTAACAAGATCCATGGCATCAGACATACTCATGGCTAGATCAAATAAAGATACTTTTATATTATCTGACATGTTAATCACCTCGATTTATTTGGTAGGCAATAAAATTATTCATTACCGTCTTTATCTGTATTTGCATCCACAATTCTTAGTATCCAAATCAACGCTGCACTAACAGCTACAGGAGTTATAATCTCCCAAAAATGATAACTTCCTTCTAACAGTCTAAATAAATTACTAATTATATTTTGAGGAAAAACTTTTAGCCCCAAAACAGCCATCTCTTCAATTACTACAGTACTAAAAAGTAACACTGCATGAATTGCTATTCCTATTATAACACTCAAACCCATTCTACCGATACGCCTAATAAGTGTTAGTACTACTGTAAAAATTAACATAATATAAAAAAGTAGACTGATGTATATCAATAACATATTTAAAATTGAAATACCATCCCAAACTAATAAAGTCAGTACCCAAAACAATAATAAACTAGTTCCCACGGAAACATCAGTCATACTCCACCAATACAACTGTTCACTACTTATATTATATTCAACTGAAATTCTACTTCCTCTAATTATTAAAGTAATCA
>CAZKUS010000436.1:0-284 GCA_964556025.1 uncultured Clostridia bacterium
CGAAAATTATATCTATCAACATTCGACATTCAATATTCAACATTTAACTTTCAAGACTCACCCCAATTTACAAGTTTAGCCAATAGGAAAGAGGAGGAGAACTGTAATGGTAAATAGATTTAACAACAACCTATCTTCCCTTGTGGTAGTCAAAGGTGCCGGAGACCTGGCTACCGGTGTGGCACATCGTCTGGTTTCAGCTGGTTTTCCGATAGTCATGACTGAAATACCCCATCCCACCGTGGTAAGACGGAGTGTTTCTTTCGCTGAAGCGGTTTTTGACG
>CAZKUS010000436.1:294-1961 GCA_964556025.1 uncultured Clostridia bacterium
TTGATAACAGAAATCGAAGAAACTGATCAAGTGCTGCAGAATGGGGAAGTCCCTGTCATAGTTGACCCGGCAATGGAGTGTTTAGAAGTTCTTAATCCCCAGTTTTTAGTGGAGGCCACGGTAAGCAAAAAGAACACGGGAGTATCTAGAGATGATGCTCCTGTGGTCATTGCTTTGGGGCCTGGATTTACTGCTGGAGAAGATGTTGATGCAGTTGTGGAAACTAAACGCGGACATTATCTGGGAAAAGTCCTGTATAATGGCAGTGCTGCACCAAATACGGGAAAACCCGGAAGTATTGACGGCTATACAGTAGAACGTGTACTGTATGCACCTACAGGTGGACTGTTTCAAGAAAAATCTCGAATTGGTGATCAAGTTAATTACGGAGACTTTGTAGCTTATGTAGACGATCAACCAGTGACTGCAGAATTATCTGGAACTGTTCGAGGCCTACTACGTTCTGGATTGAAAGTGAAACAAGGAATGAAAGTGGGAGATATCGATCCGAGATGCAGTGTGGACCACTGTTATACTATCTCTGATAAAGCTAGATCTATAGGTGGAGGAGTGCTGGAAGCCATGTTGGCTTTAGCTAATAATTGAAGTGTTTATTACTATCAACATTCAACTTTAATTCAGCTTTAATTGAGCCAAAAGCTACAAGCTAATGTAAGGTTATTTTCCTGACTTGATCTGACTTGAAAGGATGTCGAAACTATGTTGAATATAGACATTTCCAAACAGCTCCCTGAATTCCAGTTGAATTTTTCACTAGAAAGACAAAATGGTGGTGAAGCAGTAATTCTCACTGGTCCTTCAGGTGCTGGTAAAACTACTTTGTTAAGGTGTATCAGTGGTTTAGAAACTCCCAACAGTGGGAGGATTTCAGCAAATGGAAAGGTTTTTTTCGATTCTCAACGTAAAATAAATCAAGTGCCTGCAGGTCGGGGGATTGGTTTTTGTTTTCAAGATTATCTACTCTTCCCACATTTGACTGCTAAAGAAAATATTTTGTACGGTTTGAAAAAACACAGACATACTAAGGATTCACTCAATAAATCCCATCAAATTACTGAAAAATTAAAGTTGAATAACCGTATTCTCGACTCCTATCCTGATAAATTATCGGGAGGAGAAAAACAGCGGATAGCCTTAGCTAGAGCCTTGTTAAGAGGGGAAAATTTATTGTTGTTAGATGAACCTCTCAATGCTTTAGACAAAAATCTTCGTCAACATGTAGCTGAATTCATCAGAGATTGGATTCAAGATCATCAGGTACCAGCAATCATAGTATCTCATATGGAAGAAGATTCAGCCTTTACCAGTGAGTTACAACTTTACATGATTAAAGGTGAATGCAGTGTTAAATATGAAAATTGTGAGTATCAGGAAGTATCCGGTAGAATTGGGAGGCAGCAGCATGTGGGAGCAGCTGGAACAGGAAGTGGATAACAATAAAACCAAAAAAATTACTAAATTTATTTTAATTATTTTATCACCCTTAATAGTAATTTTGGGTCTAATTTTTATAAATCCCGGAACTTCAGGACAAGAAAACGCTATTACAGTTTACAGTGCCGCAGCAGTAAAACCTCCTGTGCGTGAATTAGCTGCTTCTTTTGAAAAATCTACAGGGGTACAGGTAGATTTGGTTTATGGAAATA
>CAZKUS010000437.1:0-1961 GCA_964556025.1 uncultured Clostridia bacterium
AGCGAAGCTTATATGAACTATCGACAGACTTGAAACCCCTGCGGTTATTGTCCAGTTAACTGCAGCCAAGTGAGAGTAGTTAAGAGTGGTAACTATGCAGGCAGTTCTAGCGAAGGACCTGAGTATGAAACCATTTACTCCTTGGGCTCCATGGTGGGAATTAAAAACCCTGATTTCATTATTCATGTGGACAAGTTATGTGACGAGTTGGGTCTAGATACTATTTCTGCAGGTGTAGCCACTGCCATGGCTATGGAACTTTATGAACGGGAAATATTGACTAATACTGATGGTTTAGATCTGCGCTTTGGGAATGAAGAAGCAGTTATAGACTTTTTAAGGCAGCTAGCTTATAGAGAAGGCATCGGAAAAATCTTTGCCGATGGAACTAAGAAAGCTTCGGAACATCTAGGAAGTGAAACTGAATATTATTCTATTGACGTAAAGGGGTTAGAGCTTCCCGCATATGATGTCAGAGGACTTAAGGCTCATGGTGTAAATTTTGCCACAAGCTATACTGGAGCTGATCATAACCGTGGATATGCTATTCAAGAAGTCTTTGGTATGCCCATTCCAGAAAAGGTAGAGAGACTGGACATCGAAGGTAAAGGTGCCTTAGCTAAATTTAATCAAGATTTTTGCGCTAACTTTGATGTACCCATGTTATGCGAATTTCCAGTGCAGCTGGCATTGGCTCCAGTAGCTAATGAAGTAGTAGGTAAACTGCTCACTGCTGTTACTGGAATCAGCTATGACGAAGATGGAATGAAAGAACTCGGTGAACGTCTGAACAATATTACTAGATTGTTCAATGTCAGAGAAGGGTTTACGAGAAAAGACGACACATTACCTAAGCGATTAATTGAAGAGCCACTAACTAGAGGAATGTCAAAAGGCGAAGTTATCTCGCAAGATGATTTGAATAAAATGTTGGATGAATATTATGAGGCTAGAGGTTGGGACTTTGGCGGCATACCTACTAAAGATACCTTAGCTAGATTAGGACTTGAAAAAGAAGCTGAAGCTATGCCGAGCTTAGGAACTGATTAATATGAGCTTTAATGATTACAGTAAAATAAATGAAAGTGATGATCAAAAATCTGTTAAATCAAAAAGTAATCTAGTCAATAAACAAATCACGGTGGAAGTGCGACTAGTCGGGGTCTTTAGAAATTATTTTACCAAAAATAGTTTCACTATAGAAGTAGCCAAAAGTACTGATGTATATGATTTAATAGAGTATCTCGACAATCTCAGCAGCAAAATTAGTATTCAAGGACAAGTGAAATCTTTGAAAGACCATATATTTCAAAACACAAAAAGAGCGGATAACAGAAACAGTAATCAGCTCAATCCGTGGATCAGAGTAATGCTTAATGGCAGAGATATAGCCTTTTTAGATCAGGTTGAAATGACATTAAATGATAAAGATGTAGTAATATTCATGTCAGCCTTAGCCGGTGGATAAATAATGAAATTTAGAAAGGAGTGACAGAAAGGGTTTCAGTATGTTATGTAGAAATTAGTTAATAAAAGGAGGTTGATAATTATGAAAATCATGGTTTGTGTAGACGGATCAGAACAAAGCTATAAAGCTGTTAGAAAGGCCTCCGAACTAACTCAAAATTGTAATGTAGACGAAGTAGTAATCATTCATGTATATCAAGAAAACATTTCTTCAATTATTCAAGAAGATGGCGGTGTAGAAGTGGTAGAGATTATGAGAAGAGAGATAGAAAATCAAAAGTTAGAAGCTGAAAAAGTGATAGCAGAGTCTGCGAAAATCTTTGAAGATAAAAATATTGATGCCAGAACTATTTTAAAAAGGGGACGTAATCCTGCCCGCACCATCATAGCTACAGCTAAGGAAGAAGAGGTAGATATGATTATAATCGGCAATAGAGGTCTAGGAAGATTAAATCGCTTGTATCTGGGAAGTGTCAGTAATACCGTTATTCAGG
>CAZKUS010000438.1:0-1960 GCA_964556025.1 uncultured Clostridia bacterium
AAGAGGACGGAGAAAAAATAACTAGCGATAAAGACTATAAACTGGAAGTTAGTGATGATATTACATTAGAAGCACAATTTGAGAAAATAGAACACGAGGTGAGCTTAGAACTCGATGATGAGGAAAAGGGAGATGTTAGTGGATCAGGCACTTATGAATACGGTGAAGAAGTTACACTAGAAGCGGAGCCAGAGGAACGTTATGAGTTTGAAAAATGGGAAAAAGACGATGCAAAAGTCAGTTCGCAGGAAAAACATGAATTTGAAGTGACTGAAGATAAATCATTTGAAGCTTTATTTTCTCTTTCTCCTCCTGAAAAGTTATCTACAGAAGTAGGTGAGTGGCAAATAGAACAGGATAATGTAACCATATCTGAATTAGATAGTTTAGCTGTTAAAGAAAATTGGCAAGAGGAAGATTATCAGATAGGTTCTAAAGGAGAAAATTTTTTAGCTGGCTATAATCGAGAAAAAGAAAAAGTCGATATAATAGCAAAAGATAATTTAACTGTGATTGAGCAATTTGAAGAAGTTAAAAACCCTGATGAGGCATTTGATTTTTTAGGACAAGATCACATGTTATATAGGAATATAGGTGATGAGGAGTCGTATATCTATCGAATTACTCATGAAGGAAAAGAATTAGTTGAGGAAATAAATATATATGAATCTGGATTAAGTATACCTGATGACGAAAACGACCAGTTATCTCAAATAGATTCGAATATAGATAGTGCTATTAATATAGACTTTGAGATTGTAGATGATTATCTATTTGTATTTCCAGATTACTCAAATGTTTTGTCGTTTGAAGAACCACCTAGATTGAAAGAACCCGTTCTAAAAATATTTCAGTTTAATGATGAGGGACTAGAAGAAGTTGAAAATGACCTATTAGAAGAACCATTACTTACTACAGATATTGTTGAGTTCAAAGACGACAAAGCTTTATTGTCAACGGCATGTCAAGGACTAATAGAGATAGATCTAACTGATTTCTCTCTGGAAAAGCAAAATTTTGGAGGTAACTATAATTTGCCTGAAGAAAATAAACCACTTGGCGAAGGCTACCAAGATTCTTATGTAGGACATTTCTTTAGGGGTGTTTCTTCAGAAGGTGCTATTTTTATGCGGACTCATACTCCAGTGCCTAAGTGTCATAGTTATAAAAAACATTTAGTAGCTCCTACTGATGATGGTTCTTTTGAAATTATTGGCGAAAGTGAAGCTGGTGTTGATGCTGATAGAAATCCCATTGTAAATTTAGGAATGTTTCCTTTGGAAAGAAAAGAAGACTGGTTGGCTATAGGGCAAGGTTATAGTGAAGAAGACGATTTAATGCATAGTGTAGCAGAGGAATTTGAATGTGGAGGAATTTTTGCTCTATTGGAACTGGACAATGAGAAAATTCGACAAGCTAACAATACTAATGGTTCTAATTTACCAGAAATAAACGAGTACTTTGATATAAATATAGACTTAGGAAGTATTTTATCAGATGCTGGAGTTAGTAGATTGCCAAATATAGTAGCCTGGGAAGCTGAAGGCCAGGAAAAAATCTCAAACTATTACAGAAGGGGTTCGAGTAGATCGTTAGAGGCTGTAGTTTTTTCTCAAATAGATGATGACTATATTGAATTAAGGTACACTACAGAGGAAGTAAATGTTTTGGATATAGATTATGAAAATAAAGAGATTTATTTGGAGGAAGATGAAGATCTTTATCGTCTGGATTATTATGAGCTCTTCAATAATTGATGTAGCTTATATTAGCTTTTCTTGTTCCAGTTAACTCTACAAGTTAAAAATTTATAAAGAATCTGATTTGGGCTTGTTTTTTAGATGATTGCTTATAATGAGGTGATTCTGTGTTAAGAAAAAGATTGTTTCAATTATTATTAATCACATTTTTGTCAGTTTCAGTAGCTATTATGGCAGGCTGTACTCCAGAATACGAAGTA
>CAZKUS010000439.1:0-1958 GCA_964556025.1 uncultured Clostridia bacterium
ACGAACGGAGCATGGGTACGCCTGTGTGGGACCTTGCGGACGCGGGCGATCTCTCCCCTCTCGTGTTCGACGACGACGGTTCTGGATCGGCCACGAACTGCGAGGTCACCGCGCTCCGCAGCGAACGGTCGGTAGGCTGTTCCTGCCGAGGACTCGTCGGCACCCTCCCGGCGACAGACGGCTACATAGCTCGGATAACTGCGCTGCAAGAGCTGTAGTACTCGCTTCCGTCGCAGGAGCATACGCAGGACCCGTGCTGTGGGACTCGTATCGATGTTTCGAGTCGCGAGCAGTGAGTCAACGGCCGGGGGCGCAGAAAGCGGGAACCCGTATTTCGGGTCCGTCGTAGACGGGACCAGCGCCTGGAACTCGACCTCCGAAAAACCGGCCGTCCCGAACAGCCGCCGATAGCGCCCCGGCGTCGCGCGGATGGCGCTGGGTAGGTCGCCAGGACGCGGCTCTATCCGACGGGAGCCGGGCGTCTCGACGCCGAGCAGGCGCGTCAGCCCGGTCAGCCGGGCAGGTCCGTCGATCAGTGCGACCAGCGCGCCGTCATCCGCGACGAACTCTGCCGCACGTGTGATCCGCTGTTGCAGGATCTCGGGACGACCGACCGTGGAGAGGTCGACGACGACCGTGTCGAACCGTTGCTCCGGAATCGGCAGGTCCGTCGGACTGGCGTGGATCGGGACCACCGGCGCGGACGGGACGTCCTCCGAGTCAGCAGCGGTTCGGTCGTAATCCGTCCGCCTGTCGAGAAACCGGAGTGGATCGAGGCGGTCGTCGACCGCGTACACCGCATCGACACCGTCGACCTCCGCGAGGAGGAGCGCGCGCGTTCCGAAGCCGGCGTTCAGATCCAGACAGTCGCCGCCGAGTGCGTCGGCGACCAGCAGTCGCCAGCTCTCCGCACCAGGGCGAAAGAGTCGCTTGAGAAACCGATCACGGTCGTCGCTCCCCGTCAGGACGTCATCGAGTGCGACCGGAAGCGGCGTCGACTCCATGGCGTGTAGCAGGCGAGCGAGCCGATCCGGCTCAATCACGTCCACCTGTCTGTCGGCCATAGTGAAACTTGCCACACCGTCGAGGACACGATCCGGACTGTGAAATCGCCCGGCAACCCCGTCGTCACTCATAGACTGTCTGCTCATCGACTGTACTGGGAACGTGTCGCCGTTTTGTTATACCAGGCTTATCGGCGGAATTGCAGGGCCATCGATGGGTGTTACAGAGCCATCGATGGGAACTACAGACCCATCGGCGGAGGATCCTCGAACACAGCCGCGCCAACCTGGCCGTCCTCGACCAGCGTCGTGAGAAACGTCGTCGTGTCGATCTTCTCCGAGAGCAGTCGCTGTCGACGTTCCTCCCAGCGGTCGTCCGTCTCGGACTCCAGGATCTCGACGGCGCGCTCGACCGCGTCGGCGTGTCGGTTTGCATCGGCGTAGCTAAAAACGAGTTCGTACTCGTCGCGAAGCTCACGAATATTCCCCATCCCGCGGATCGTCGTGACGAGGATCGCAGGCGTCCCGAGGATGGCGCTTTCGGTCGCCATCGTTGCGCTTTCGCCGATGAACAGGTCGGCATGATACAGCAGATCGTGGATCTGTTCCGGTGGAGCCGTGATCTCGTAGGGCGCAAGGTCGGGCGGTAGCTCGCCCTCGGCGGTGATCACGACCGTCGCTCCCGTGGCTTCGAGCTGTTCGACGACATCGGTGACGTCATCGATCCCCGAGTCGCCGATGTCGTGGGCGGCCTCCCACGAGACGAGGCGAAGCACGACCAGTCGGTCCTCGGGATCGATCCCCATCTCCCGCACCGGCGCGGGATCGGGCGTGAACCGATCCGGGTGGAGGTAGGCGAGTTCGTGATAGCCGGGATACTTTATGTGGTTGTCACCGATGTGATCGCGGTAGTACTCGGGGCTACAGACCTGATCGGCCATCGGATAGACGAAC
>CAZKUS010000440.1:0-1948 GCA_964556025.1 uncultured Clostridia bacterium
ACACTTCTTTTGTATCACCTTTTATATCGGGGATTACTTTGTCAGGAGGGGAAGCTACTCAATATCCTGAATTTGTTGTTGGACTTTCAAATCTATTGGGAAACCGCCACAGCCTATTCCTTGACACTAATGGTCATGTAAGTAAAGATACCTGGCAACAAATACTTCCACATTTGGATGGAGTGATGGTAGATCTTAAAGCTGGATCTTCATCTGTTCATCAAATGATTACAGGTGAAGATAACAGCTTAGTATTGAACAGTTTGCGACTAGTTTATCAACAGAACAAGCTGTGGGAAGTCAGGTTTTTAGTTTTACCAGGATACAATGACGACCATCTGGAAATAGATAAAATTCGTCACTGCTTAGCGGTCTATACCCCTGGAGTAAAATTGCGGTTGATTCCATATAGATCCCATGGTGTTAGAGAACCTTATCGGGAATTAATATTAGAACCTGATAAAGGTTTTATGAATGAAGTTATGGCAAAATTTAAAAGAGTAAACCTACAAGTTTACATGACTTAAGCATTTTGTGTGAAGTTGATACTTTATTGCTATCAACATTAAAATATAACAGCTCCTAATTAATACTGTATTATGATTTATCAATACAGTTTAGAGCCAGAGCTAAGTATAAAGCACTCCCCACGTAGAGTATATCTTCATCTACGTCAAATTCGGGATTATGATGAGGGCTGGTAATTCCTTTGTCCTCATTGTAAGTGCCTAAAAACACAAAGGCCCCAGGCGCTTCTCGCAGATAATAGGCAAAATCTTCACCACTCATTATGGGACTCTCTGTAACTATTTTACCTGTTCCCAATAAGGAGTCTACAGTATCCTCTGCCAGTTCTGCCATTTCCTCATTATTGTTCAGAGGTGGAAAGACGTTCAAACTATGAAACTGACAGTCTAGATCGTAAAAATCTGAATACATATTGCAGAGCTCTTGTATACGGGATACGATATAGTCTCTCACCTGTTCGTCGAAAGTCCTAATAGTACCGCGCATACTGGCTTGACTTGGGATAACCCCCCAATCAGCCTTCGATTGAATCTGCTCTACTGTTAATAAGCTCGGTTCCGTGGAGTTTAATTCTCTATCATGAATTTTATAAATGGAATTAATCAATTCCGTACTAACCATTATAGGATCTCTAGTTTCATGAGGTCTGGAGCTGTGTCCACCTCCTCCAGAGACATCGATCCAAAAGTTATCTACAGATGCCATGGTGGGCCCCCGGTGTATCATTACTTGGCCTGAATTTACACTTTTCCAGACATGGACACCGAATACTGCATCTACATTGTTCATAATCTCATTTCTACACATGATTTTGGCACCACATCCCCGCTCTTCATCCGGCTGAAAAATCAATTTTATTGTGCCTTTTAGTTGAGACTTGAATTCGCTCAATAGATGTGCAGTTCCCAGCAACATGGCTGTATGAGCATCATGTCCACATGCGTGCATAACTCCTTCATTTTTAGATGCGAATCCCTCCTGAACGGGAATATGTTCAGATTGTTCTGATTCTCCAACCAGTAGGGCGTCCATATCAGCCCTCAACAGCACTGTAGGTCCTGGACCGGCCGCGCCCTTAATTGTGGCCAGAACACCAGTTGGCCCGTGATCTTTTTCCATTGGTTCATTCAATAAATTTAACTCTTGTTTAATCTGTTCATTAGTACCTATCAGTTCAACTTTATCAAAATCTAATTGGTTCAACTCATCTACAACTAATTGAGAAGTATTGTGCTCTTTTAACCCCAATTCGGGTTGTTGGTGTATCTGTCTTCTGTAAGAAATAATTTTTTGTTCTAATTGTTTAGCTTTATTCAAAATCACATCGTATTCAATAAAGATAATTATCAACTCCTTTTAAATTATTGGCTGAGTTAAAGTCAAATAACAGGATGTTATTTGTTGATCATGTTCAAGGATG
>CAZKUS010000441.1:0-1946 GCA_964556025.1 uncultured Clostridia bacterium
AAACAGGAAGTTGTTCATCTTTGTCTCTGTACCCGAATCCTTTGGAATAAATTAATTCATCCCCTTTGGTTACAGCCACTACTAAGCCAGGAGATTCTTGTCCAGTTTGAATGCTTTCAATGTAATCTTCTAATCGACGTACATTCTCTTGAGTTAGTTCGGTCCCAAAATCCAAATCATTTCATCCTTTCATTTATAAAAAGCTCAGTTTAAGTTGAATGTTGATAGCAATAGAATATAACAATTCCTATAAAAAAGGTATCCTGCTGCAATTATAGAGAAACAACAGGATACCCCGAAATAGTTTAATTATTGCGTCAATTTTCGCCCTTTTTCTTCCCTTATTTAAATAAATTTTTAAGTCCTTTTCCTGCTGCCTTTCCCGCTGCCCGTCTGCCAACTCTTTTACCTACTCTCCCTTTTTTAACTGCATTGATGTCTCCTAGTAGCCTAGCCAACTTATAAAGAAAACCTCTCAAAGTTTTCACCTCCTATAGAAGGCTGATAATTAGTATATATTTTGTTATGCTTCTTAATTTTATTATAACTATTCACTTTGACAACTGCTTGTCATTTAATTATTTATGCCTATATTATCTCTACTAAATACTATTCTACAAAAACCCAAAAAATCCTCTGTAAATTACTAACCAGCTTTTATTGCCGTATTCACATCCATGATGAGTCCAAGAATTTATACTAACATCAAACTTTTATTCTGTTTAAATCCCTACTACTACCTTGACAACGACACTCAAACTTTTATAATGATTATTAGTTGTTCATTTTGCTTAAACTATTTGACTGTTGATAGCAATAATATATAATAGCGCCAATTAATTAAATTCAATAGAAAGGAAGTGGAAAATGGATCTTAGTAAATCAGCTCTTTGCTTAATAGATATTCAAAAAGAAAGTAAGTTTGGAATTGAAAATTTGGACAGCGTAATTGAAAAGTCACAACACTTAATCGAACAATGCCGTCAATTGGGGATACCAGTAATTTACACTCGTCATATCAATAGATCTGATGGTATTGGTCTTTCCTTCAAAGAGGCTACAGATAACAATGGCAAACCTATTTTTTACTGCAATGATACAGAAGCAATTGAAGTTGTTGATGAAATTGCCCCTAAAGTAGAAGATGTGGTAATTGACAAATTACGTTGGAGTGGTTTTTATGAAACAAGCTTGGATATTATATTAAAAAGTCTAAATGTAAAGCATTTAATGATTGGCGGTCTAGTCACTGATGGCTGTTTAATGACATCAGTTTTTGACGGATTTTTTAAAGATTATGAAATTAATCTCATAAAAGACATGTGTGCAAACACAAATGAAGGTGCACACATGGCTTCTATCCTTATTATGGCAAATTGGGTATATGGGATTAAAATATACGATACGACCGAATTAATTAAAAAATTGCGAGGCAAAGATCATTACGTTTGGGAGTCAGAGGAGCCAGACCAATTACAGTTTACCCCTGAAAACATGCGAAATGTTTTCGCGAAATTAAATGATGACGCTAAGTTGATTAAACAAAATTCTAAATGGTAATTTATAAGGTTTATACCATAATATTTCTCGATGCCAGTTACTTTAAGCATCGTAAATATGTTTTAGCATCTTAAAAAACATTTTATCTCTTTTTCTTATAGTTTCTTCATCTTTTCCGCATGAGTAATCGTAAAACCCTTTCTTTGATTTAACTCCTAATTCATTATTATCTTTAAATTGTCTGATTACTTCAGGAGGCTCTTTACTGTCAGATAGAGCTTTAAATAAATATGAGGAAATATAGTAAAAAGTATCAAGACCTCCTAAATCTGCTGTTTCCAAAGGACCTAAAATTGAATATCTGAATCCAGGTCCATATTTCATAGCTTTGTCTACATCTTCAAATGAAGCAATCCCTTGATCTACTATATTTAAAGCTTCTCTCA
>CAZKUS010000442.1:0-1945 GCA_964556025.1 uncultured Clostridia bacterium
TCTTCTGTTCATCTGTTTGCACCTGTTCTAGTAAGTCTGAAATTTTACGAAAATACCGCAGATGAGCGTCCATGATGTATCACCCCAATCACTATTAAAGTTGTCAATTTGCATTGTACTATGGCTTAGTTGAAGGTTAAACAACAGGATTTTATTGCTATCAACAACAGATTATAACATCGCTTATCCTATAAAAATGGGATTGCTTCAGCCAGTACACTAGTTATTGTTCCCCAGAGTGATAGATCATTACCTCCGAAAATGAGAATCCAATTCTGGATAGTAGTTGAATAAATCACTGCTGAGATTCCTACTAAACCTACCATAACAGCAGCGGCTACACCGCCACCTATTACGGCACCTCTTACTCCGCCTTGCCCTTCACCGACAACGGCAGCAGCACCGCATTCGAAGAAACTAGTTATTACTAGTGGAATTAATAACAGGCCAAATACTTGGGTAACATTGGCTATAAAGATCAGAGCTGTGGATACTATCATAGCCGTTATAAATCCGATCAATACAGCGTTTGGTTTGTAGTTAAACAGAATAGGTGCATCCAGTGCCGGTACTGCATTGGGGATAAGCTTTTCTGATATACCCTGGAATGCCGGTAGTATTTGATTGACCAACATTCTAACCCCTTGCAGCAAGATTACTAAGCCGGCACCAAATTGGATACCTTGGCCGATAGCATAAAAGAATACAGGCTGATCAGCTTCTGCAAAAGCTCCTTCAATACCAAATCCAAGTATCAGAAACATAAGGAAAATTAATATTCCACCGGTAACAGATATTTCTCGCAAAAAGGATAGGGATTTGTGCAATTTCATATCTTCTGTAGAATTTTCTTTGTTTCCAATTCGCTTGGCAATAAAACCAGAAACTATTACTAATATACCAGAGGGATGGCCTAAGGTAAACGAATCATCTTCGGTGACTGATTCGACATACGGGCGTAGTATCCAAGGTACTATCGACCAGTAAAGTGCTGATAAAACTGCTGCAAAACCAATAAGAGTAGCTCCACTAAGGTCGGCCTCTACTCCTGCAGCTACAAAAATAAAGGGAAACCACCATAAGAAGTGACCTGTTAAAAAAATAGTCTTAATAGGAGTAAAACGTGCAATCAGTACGTGAATCACCATACCGATAACCATGGCTGTACCTATTTCTCCACCGAAGTCACCAGTGAATGCTGCGTCATCCAAACCGTTATCCGGTTCAGCTCCAGTTATTTTTTGAAAGAGATCGTTTACAGGCGCGATAGATTCAGTGAGAATATCTACACCTAACTCCAAAATAAACATACCCAGGGCAGCCAATGAAGCACCTTTCAAAAGTTCACTTATGCTGTGCCTCTGCAGAGCGAAACCCAGGGCGGCTACCAGACCTAAAAGAATCGGCGGGTTCCTAAAGACATTGTCAATAAGAACATCTACCATTAAACACACCCTCCTTGTCTTTACTGTTTGTCATTCAAAAAAGACTGTACTACTTGCTTAATCTCTTCTTTTTTCGTGTAACTGTCGACCCCGTACACTGGTGCTTTAGCGTTTTGAAAATCATCTACAAGTTGTTTTGAAGTGAAAATAGCGTCGGCATTATCTCCTTTTGCTGTTGTCATGTCAGCATTTTCTACAGTGACTTCTTCTCCTAATTCTTTAAAGGCTTTTTCTAATGTCATTTTTAATACCATAGAAGAACCTACTCCAAAACCGCAAACTGCCAATACTCTCATGATTTTTCACCTCCTTGGTTTTAAACTGTTTTTTTAACCTTTATCGTTGTAATACTTTTTGTTTTATTAATAGTTTAATTAAAGTTGAACATCGATAGTGACAAAACATATCAGCGCCTTATTATTAAGCGTATGCTTTTATCAATTGTTCAATTTCTTCAGTAGACTCACTCTGAATCAATTTGTCTATATTCTCTTCTGTAG
>CAZKUS010000443.1:0-1944 GCA_964556025.1 uncultured Clostridia bacterium
AAGAAGGATATGAAATTGTTTTATTAAATAGTAATCCGGCTACTATTATGACAGATCCCCAGATGGCAGATAAAACTTATATTGAACCAATCAAACCTGAAGTTGTAGAAAAAATTATTAAAAAAGAAAGACCAGATGCTCTATTACCAACTTTAGGGGGACAAACAGGTTTAAATATTGCTTCAGACTTATCCCAGCAGGGAGTATTGGATGAGTATGATGTAGAATTAATTGGAGCTAATTTTGATGCCATTCAGACTACAGAAGACAGACAGTTATTTAAAGATGTTATGAAAGAAATAGATGTAGGAGTTTTAAAAAGTGCTCATTTAACCACAGTAGAAGAAGCTTTAGAATTTGCTGAAAAAGTTGGTTATCCTCTCATAATTCGTCCTTCCTTTACTTTAGGTGGAAGTGGAGGCGGAATAGCTTATAATGTAGAAGAGTTAAAAGAAATTGCTGATAATGGAATTTCTCAGAGTCCTACATCTCAAATTCTGGTTGAAGAATCAGTAATCGGCTGGAAAGAATTTGAGTTAGAATTAATGAGAGATAAAGATGATAATGTCGTAATTGTTTGTTCTATGGAAAATGTGGATCCAATGGGAATTCATACTGGTGACAGTATTACAGTAGCCCCGGCTCAGACTTTATCTGATAAAGAATATCAGGCTATGCGTGATGAAGGTATTAAAATTATGAGAAGAGTGGGAGTGGAAACAGGTGGTTCTAATATTCAGTTTGCAATAGATCCGGAAACCGGCCGCAGAGTAGTTGTGGAAATGAATCCCCGGGTTTCTCGTTCTTCAGCTCTAGCTTCTAAAGCTACCGGTTTTCCCATTGCTAAAATTGCTGCTAAATTAGCTGTTGGTTATACTCTTGATGAATTACCCAATGATATTACCAAAGAAACCCCGGCCTGTTTTGAACCGGCAATTGATTATTGTGTAACCAAGGTTCCGCGCTGGGATTTTGATAAATTTATCGGAGTTGATGAAACCCTAACTACTCAGATGAAAGCTGTAGGAGAGGTTATGGGAATTGGCAGAACTTTTAAGGAATCTTACCAAAAAGCCTTAAGCTCTCTTGAACAGGGGCGTTTCGGCTGGGGAGCTGATGGTAAAGATAAATATTCTTATGAGGAATTAACCACAAACGGAGACAGCAGTGAAATTAGAGAAGAAATCAAATCAAAATTAACTATTCCCAATGTAGATAGAGTATATTATATCCGCTATGCTCTACTGGCAGGAATGGATGTTGATGAAATTTATGAATACACTAAAATAGATAAATGGTTCTTATACAACATGAAAGATATCCTGGAAATGGAAAAAGAACTGCGTAATAGTGATAATTTAGATCAGGATCTTTTATTAAAAGCTAAAGAATATGGATTTTCTGATATTCAACTGGCTAATATTTTTGATAAAACTGAAAAAGAGATTAGAGAATTACGAGAAAAAGAAGATGTAGAAGCTGTCTTTAAACTGGTTGATACCTGTGCGGCTGAATTTAAAGCTTATACTCCCTATTTTTATTCCACTTATGAAAGTGAAGATGAGATCAGAAAAACTGATAAAAAGAAAGTAATGATTCTGGGGGGAGGCCCTAATCGTATCGGTCAGGGTATTGAATTTGATTACTGTTGTGTTCAGGCTGCATATGCCTTAAATGAAGAAGATACTGAAGTAGTAATGGTAAATTGCAACCCGGAAACTGTCAGTACAGATTATGATACTTCTGATAAACTTTATTTTGAACCTCTAACTTTAGAAAATGTCTTAAATATTTGTAAAAAAGAGGATCCAGATGGAGTTATATTACAATTTGGAGGTCAAACTCCTTTAAAATTAGCAACAGAACTGGAAAAAGAAGGTATAGAAGTTCTGGGAACTTCTCCTGAAAATATTGACCTGGCTGAAGATAGGGAGAAATTTTCTA
>CAZKUS010000444.1:0-1938 GCA_964556025.1 uncultured Clostridia bacterium
GATGGAGTTTCTGAAGTGGCAATAATTAGTAGGAGCGCCAGTAAAGAAAAATTACCTCCGAAATTAGCGGCAAGTGATAAAGTTAAGGTGAAAAATTTAGATATCAATGACTTTAACACCATGGTGGCCGAGATGAAAAATTATGACGTGGTTGTTAACTGTGCTGGCCCTTTTTACTCAACAGGTTATAAAGTAGCAAACATTGCTATTGAGGCCGGGATTAATTATGTAGATATAGCTGATGATTATGATGCAATTTCTAACATGCAGGATGAGGAATTAGATAAGCAGGCAAAAAAAGCAGGCATTACAGTGTTATGCGGTATGGGTGCTGACCCTGGTACTGCCAATGTATTGGCCCGTTATGGGATAGAGAAATTAGATAAAGTGACAGAGATAGAGTTCTTCTGGATCTTGGGCGCGTCTGACTGCAAGGGTAAGGCTGTTTGGGAACATATTCTTCACATGAATACCGGTGATGTTCCTCAGTTCATAGATGGTGAATTAACTTATATTGCTGCCGGATCAGGTAAGGAAGAGGTGGAGTTTTTACCTCCTTTTGGAAAGTGTGAAGTTCATTATGTTGGTCATCCAGAAGCGTTAACTGTTCCTAAGTACTTTCCAGAAGTATCTAGGGTAGTAAATAAAGGAGGAATTCTTCCCCAGTGGGTTAATGATGCAATTAAGATACAAAATCAATGGGGCTTTACTAGTCCAAACCCTATTGAGGTAGGAGCTACTTCCGTCGTACCGAGAGAACTTGCCATGGAACTCTGGGCAAAAAGGCCTCCAAAAGGCGATTTAGGAGAATATACTTCCGGTGTTAAAGTTGTGGTGACAGGATATCAGGATGGAGTGAAGACTACTTTCACCTATGATTTAGCTGGAAATACTGCACCAGGAACTGGTATTCCTGCTTCAATTGCTGCCCAGATGATTGCAAGAGGTGAAATACAACAGAAAGGTATCCATTTTCCAGAAGGGGTAATTGACCCGGAAACTTATTTAAATGAGTTTGTTAAAAGAAGGGCTGTTATTTACGAACATAAAAGCCCTACAGATGTAATTCAAAAATATAAGTAGAGGGAAGGGGGACTTTATTTTGCTAAAAGGTGATAAATTCGGTATCCACCGAGTGATCTCCCCCCAAGGTGTACTGCCCCAACCAGCAGATAAACTAGATAATACTATGGAGATCTATGACAATGAAATCTTAATAGATGTGGATATACTAAATATTGATGCTGCTAGCCTGACTCAGATAAGAGAGGAGGCAGGTGGTGATGAAAAGAAGATAAAAGAATTTATGTACCAATTAGTTAAAGACAGGGGAAAACACCATAACCCAGTGACAGGTTCAGGTGGAATGCTTATCGGAAAAATATTAGAAATTGGTACTAGCCTTACAGATAGAGAAATTAAAGTAGGAGATAGAATAGCTACTTTATCTTCCTTGACCCTAACCCCCCTTAGAATTGATAGGATTAAAGGAGTGGATTTAGAAACCTGTCAGGTGCATATAGATGGAAAAGCTATATTATTTGAAAGTGGTTTGTATCAAAAGTTACCTGATGATATAAATGATACATTGGCCCTTGCCGCACTTGATGTAGCAGGGGCTCCTTCACAAACGGCAAAGCTTGTTAGGCCAGGAGATACTGTATTGGTTATTGGTGGAGGGGGTAAGTCAGGGCTTCTCTCCCTTCATGAGGCACAAAAGAGGGTAGGTGTTACGGGTAAAGTTATAGCACTAGGCAGAAGTGATGACAGCATCAACAGAATAAAGGCATCAGGCCTTTCAGATAAGGTTCTTAAGGGAGACGCTAAAAATGATCCTTTATCTGTATATAATCTGGTTTATGATGAAACTGAAGGTGAATTATGTGATCTAGTAATTAATACAGTAGATGTGTCAGATACGGAAATGGCATCTATCTT
>CAZKUS010000445.1:0-1936 GCA_964556025.1 uncultured Clostridia bacterium
TTCAATATTGTCCCGCAACCAATTTGACCATCTGGCACTATCAAAAGTAGTGTTAGCAGCTGATACCGTGCTCCCCAATGACAAAGCTGTTACCAAAGAGGCTGTTACAATAATCTTGGCTTTGTTCACGTTTATCCCTCCTATGTAGTAGTTGTATAGACAGGCTATCTTATATCCTCTCTAATATCAAAACTCATAATCAACTTTACAGACAGTTGATAATAAATTACATAGGAGGGAGTTAGATATCAAACTCCTAAGTTAGAATTATAGTTAACTGTGATTATTAGTTAAATTATGGCTAAATCCGGTAGTATTTTTAAGCAGAATAATAAACTTTTTAAATATATTTAGCTGTAGATTAATATTTAATAGATTAATTTTTCTCGTTTTTCTGGGGCGGTCCCCCTTTATGACGGCTTCCACCTTTCATTTTGTTTTTTCTTTTGTTACTTTTTCCTCTTTGCATAGGTTTCCCTTTATTTCCTCCACTTCCCTTGTAATTAAGTTGTTGTTTTTTCACCTTTTCCTCTTTAGGCTTAATTAGACACTTTCGATCATAACCGATCAGATCTTCTCGACCAGCTTTAACCAGAGCTTCATGTACCAAATTATAGTTTTTGGGATTTCGATACTGAATTAATGCACGCTGCATGGCTTTTTCCCGGTTGGATTTAGCCACATATACAGGTTTCATAGTCTTAGGGGCCAGTTCAGTATAATACATACATGTAGCCAAAGTACCAGGAGTGGGATAAAAATCTTGAACCTGTTGAGGATTATAGCCTATATCGCGAACGTATTCTGCCAGTTCGATGGCATCATGTAGATCAGAACCGGGATGGCTAGACACAAAATACGGCACCAAATACTGCTCTTTTCCCATCTGATCATTGATTTTATGGTACTTTTCTTTGAATTTCTCATATATTCTATGAGATGGTTTATTCATTTTTTCCAATACATTATCAGACACATGTTCAGGGGCAACTTTTAATTGTCCACTGACGTGATGTTGACACAGCTCTTTGAAAAAACTGTCATCATCGTCAAGCATCAAATAATCAAACCTGATCCCAGAACGTATAAATACTTTTTTTACACCATCTAAACCGCGGAGTTTTCTCAATAGATTCATATATTCATTATGGTCAACCTTTAAACTAGGACAAGGCTCTGGTGTAAGACAGTGTCTGTGATGACACACACCGTGTTTTTCTTGTTTTTTGCATGCTTTTTCTCTAAAGTTAGCTGTTGGTCCGCCCACATCGTGAATATAGCCCTTGAATTCCGGATCTTGTACCAAATCTTGTGCCTCTTCCATGATAGATTCTTCACTTCTTTTTTGAACAATTCTACCTTGATGAAAATGAAGGGCACAAAAGCTACAAGCACCAAAACAACCTCTAGAACTCACTAGACTAAATTTTACCTCTTTAATAGCAGGCACTCCTCCGTCCTTTTCATACATGGGGTGATATGTCTTGGTAAATGGCATCAAATAAATTGCATCCAATTCTTCCGTAGTCATGGGATCGGAAGGAGGATTTTGGACTACATAAGTACCATCTCGATAAGGTTCGATTAATGGTACGGCATTGATGGGATCTGTATTTTGATACTGTTTGTAAAAACTACTGGCAAATTGCTCCTTAGATTCTAAAATCTCATCATAACTTGGAAGCATCTCTCCCTGATAGACATGATCAATTTCTTTAGCTTTGTGCACTGTTCCTTTAATATAAGTAAGATCTTCGATTTTCAAGCCGCTATCTAGTGCTTCAGCTATTTCAATTACTTGATGTTCACCCATACCATAGACCAGTAGATCTGCTCTAGAGTCGAGTAAAATCGATCGCCGAACTTTATTATCCCAGTAATCGTAATGGGCTAGTCTGCGCAGACTAGCTTCTAAGCCACCCAAAATCACAGGTAC
>CAZKUS010000446.1:0-1934 GCA_964556025.1 uncultured Clostridia bacterium
CAAAAATACAAGTCACACTACCAAGCAAAACACTCAAAGAATTCCATCCAAAATGCAGAGCAACAATAGGAAAAGCAGCAGGTGGAGGAAGAACAGAAAAACCAATACTAAAAGCAGGAAAACAATACCACAAGAAAAAAGCAAGAGGACAAAAATTCCCAACAGTAAGAGGAGTAGCAATGAACGCAGTGGACCACCCATTCGGAGGAACTGGAAGACAAACAGTCACCAAAAAAGGAAAAACAGCCCCTCCTGGACAACACGTAGGATCATTCGGATCAAAACAAACAGGGAAAAAGAAAGGAAAAAACAAAAAATAAAATAAGAGGTGCAAAAAATGGCTAAAGAAGAATTCAAATACAGAGGAAAAACACCAAAAGAACTCAAGAAAATGAGCAGAGAAGAAATAGCCGAACTACTACCCGCAAGACAAAGAAGAACTCTAAAAAGAGGACTAACAAACGAACAAGAAAAACTAATTGAAAAAATAAAAAATAACAACGGCAACGAACTCGTAAAAACACATCAAAGAGACCTCATAATCTTACCAGAAATATTCAACGAAAAAATAAAAGTATATAACGGAAAAGAATGGAAAACAATCGAAATAAAACCTAAAATGATCGGTCACTACCTAGGAGAATTCGCACTACCAAGATTAGAAAAAGTCAAACACTCAGGACCAGGAATCGGAGCAACAAGAGGAACCAAATTCCTATCCGTCAAATAAAAGTGATAAAAATGAGTTTCAGCTACCAAGGACCAATGGAAAACACGGCAAAAGCAAAAAAAAGAAGAGAAACAGTATCACCAAAAAAAACAATCGAAACATGCAGAGCAGTAAAAGAAATGAAAGCCAAAAAAGCAATAGAATACCTGGAAAAAGTGATAAAAAAAGAAGAATACATCCCCTACAAAAGATACAACAAAAAAACACCACACAGAAAAAAAGGAACACCGGGCGGATACCCAAAAAAATCAGCAGAAAAAGTAAAAGAAACAATACAAAACGCCCTAAACAACGCTGAAAACCAAGGACTAGAAACAGAAAACATGAAAATAGTCCACTCAGCAGCAAAAAAATCAGGATCCGTAAGAAAACCAAGAAGAAACCAAAGAGCAAGATCAACAAACCTAACAGACATCGAAATAGTAATCAAACAAAACGACAAATAAAAAAGGATAAAAAATGAAAGAAAAAGAATTCGTAAAAGGATCAATAAAAACACAAAACGCAAAAGAACTGCTAAGAGAAGAACTATCAAAAGCAGGCATAGTAAACATAGACATAGAAAAAACAACCTTAGGCCACAGAATAAGAATAACAGCAGACAAACCAGGATTAATAATAGGTAAAAGAGTAAAAAAATTCAAAAGAATAAAAAAGAAACTAGAAAAAGACCTAAAACTAGAAGATGTAGAAATAGATGTTGAAGAAGTAGAAAGAAGAAACCTACACCCAGAACTAGTTAGTAACTGGATAAAATCAATGCTTTCAAAAGGCATCAGAGCAAACAGAGCGACTAAAAAAGCAATAAACGCCATCATGGATGACGGAGCAATAGGAGCAGAGATCATAATCACAGGAGTCATAACAGGAGCAAACACCTACTCAAGACAAGCAAAAGCACAAAGAGGATATCTCAAAAAAGCAGGAGAAGAAACCAAAAAAATAAGAGAAACAAAAGACAGCATAGTACTACCACAAGGAAAAGTAGGAATAAAATTAAAGAAAATAACCAGCCATCCTGATAAATTAAAAAAGATTCACGACCGATTAACCGAAATAATAAAGGAGTATAAACCAGATGAAATGGCAATTGAGGCTCCCTTTTTTGGAAAAAATGTTCAGTCAATGCTAAAACTAGGAAAAGCTCAGGGAATTTGTATTGCAGTTAGTTTAGGCAAAAATATTCCATTTGAAGAATATACAC
>CAZKUS010000447.1:0-1933 GCA_964556025.1 uncultured Clostridia bacterium
GTCTATTTATCTTATCTTTTTCTGCTACAGTTATTATAGTGGGACCAGCTCCACTAACGGCGGCAGGAATTTTTTCAGCTCGTAAATGGTTCAGTAAAGTTGATATATTAGGCATCAACTCACTTCTATAAGGTTGATGCAATACATCATCCATACAATGAAACAAGAGCTCCAAATCACCCTGTTGAAAAGCCAGCAACAGTCCTGGAGAACGGCTTAAATTATACAAAGCATCTTGTGTGTCAACTTTACCCGGGATCACTTGACGTGCTTTTTGGGTAGACAGTTTTAGATCAGGTACTATCATGACAGGTCTTATTTCATGAGAAATATTTGTCTTCTTTACGTGCAAAACTCCATCATTTGATAAAAAACTAGTCGTCAATCCTCCCATGATAGCAGGAGCCAGATTGTCCGAATGACCTTCTAAGTCTAAAACAGCTGTTAATAGCTGTTCTCGATCCAATCCTAGCTCAAATAATTCATTGGCAGCCACAGCTCCTCCTACAATGGCTGCAGCACTACTTCCAAGCCCTCGGGAAAAAGGAATATTATTCTCCAACTTAATATTCAGGTTGTTTAAATCGATCCTATCTTGTATCGACTTGGGTAATTGACCGGATAATTTTTCAACAGAACGATATACCAAATTATCTCTACCAGACTCTACCTGATCGGATCCTTCACCTAATACTTCAATGTTCAAACCTGTTTTTTTATCATTCAACTTTAATTCCACATAATTATACAGGTTTATAGCCAAACCCATAGTATCAAAACCGGCACCTAAATTAGCAGAAGTAGCAGGTATCCTCACTTTAATAGCCTTTGTCATTGTCATTTCCCTCACTTAGTCTTCATAAATTGCTTTTATTACAGCTTCGTGGTCAGCAGGTACTGTCCTACTCTGGTAGTCCATTGAATTAATAGCAGAGTCAGGATCTTTTAAACCATTCCCTGTCAAAACACAAACGATCTCGTCATTCTCTGAAAAATAGTTTTCTTTATCTAGCTTAATGATACCTGCTACAGAAGCAGCCGAGGCGGGTTCTACAAACACACCTTCTCTACTTGCAAGCAGCTTATAAGCAGCTATAATCTCTTCATCAGTAACAGCTGATATTTGTCCTTGTGTTTCTATACAAGCCTGAAGTGCACTGCTCCAACTAGCAGGTTTCCCAATTCTAATGGCTGTAGCCACCGTTTCTGGGGATGTAACTGTTTCACCTTTGACAATAGGGGAAGCACCTTTTGCCTGGAAACCCAACAATTTTGGTTTACTTGAAATCTTACCCAAGTCTAGATATTCTCGCAAACCTTCCCAATATGCAGTAATATTCCCAGCATTCCCCACTGGTAATGAGACATATTTCGGAGCTCTACCTAATTGATCACATATTTCAAAAGCAGCCGTTTTCTGGCCGGAAATTCTATGAGGATTGAGAGAATTGACCAATGTAATGGGATATTGTTGGGATATTTCTCTCACCATATTTAAAGCAATATCAAAATTCTCTTCTACTTCAACAATCTTGGCCCCGTACATTACAGCTTGAGACAGTTTACCCATGGCGACATGCCCTGCAGGAACCAGTACTATACATCTTAAACCGTATTTAGCGGCATAGGCTGCTGCCGATGCCGCAGTATTCCCTGTAGAAGCACATATAATGGTATCACAATTTTGCTCCACAGCTTTAGTCACTGCCATTGCCATGCCCCGATCTTTAAAAGAACCAGTGGGGTTAAGACCCTCGTATTTCAAATAAATGTTACAACCTGTCAGTTTTGATATAGAATTCGCCTCTAATAAAGGAGTGTTTCCTTCATTTAAACTGCAGTAATTTGTATCATCTTTAACGGGTAATTGATTATTATAATAGTCAACTATCCCTTTCCATGATTTGTTTTCTCCCATTTTATCACCAACCTA
>CAZKUS010000448.1:0-1928 GCA_964556025.1 uncultured Clostridia bacterium
ACCACCCAGTTCTGCTGCTGGTTGATAGTAAGGGAAAATCTCAATGTTATCTGCTCCCGGAATTGTCTCTGGCAGTGTTTTCTCATGTATACGTTTTGCTTTATCTATTTCTTCCTGTAATCTTTGTTCATTTTCTTTTAAAGCTTTTTCTACTTCTTTTCGTTTTGTAATATCCCTAACAGAAGCTACAAATAAAATCTTTTCATCAGGAGCTTCAAAAACATGGAGAGATATTTCAACGGGAAAACAGGTCCCGTCTTTTCTTTGATGTAATGTCTCCAGGGTTTTTACTGCTTCATATTCATTTTTCTCATTGTCGGGATTATAGTTTTTTATAATATCTTCAAATATTTGAGTTAATTCTTGTTTAGATATTTCGGGTTTTATGTCAAAAGGCGTTAGCTCAAGCAGCTCCTCTTTATCATAACCAAGTTCAAAACATGCTCTTTTATTTACATCAATGAAAGAATATGACGGATAGTCAATAAGAAATATACTGTCTCCTGAGCTATCTAATGCATTTCGAAACCGCTGTAACGATTTTTTGTCTAATTTTTGCTTAGTAACATCAACAGCATAGTGAAGATATATATCATCTTTAACTTTAATCCAGTGAACATCCCAAAACTTATCAAATAATAATAGTTCTGATTCTTTTTTTTCTGTTTTTTCTTCCAAACACTCATCAGCTTTACAAAAAACACACTTAACACCTAATCCTCCCGGCACAATCTCTGTATCGGAATATTCTTTTATCTTTTCTTTATCTTTTTTACTAATATATTTAGCTTTTCCAAATTCACGCCAGCATTGCCCACCCACATTAACCCCCATATCAAGTGCTTTCTGATTGGCAGTTAAAACAACCCTATCTCTGCCTCTTATTAACATCGCCGGATGTGGTAGAGAAGAAAGAAATAAATCATTTAATTTATTTTGCTCCTTAATTTGTTCATGCAATTTATATTCTTCAGTACGATCTGAAAAAACCGTAACTACCCCTTGAACATTGTTATCATCATCCCAGATAGGAGCTGCACTATCAGAAATATAATATTGACTACCATCCCGGGCAATAAGTTTAGTATCATTATTTATACTTTCTATTTTTTTGCTTTGCAGGACCTTTTGGACAGGGTCTACCATAGCTTTCTCTGTATCTGCATTAATAATAGAAAATACTTCACTAAAATAATGACCTTCTGCTTCTTGAATGGACCAACCAGTAAGTTCTTCTGCTATTGGATTCATCCGTGTAATTCGACCTTCAGTATCAGTAACTATAACTCCATCACCTATTGATTGCAATGTTGTAGCAAGTTTTCTTTCTCTATTCTGCAGTGATATTTCGGCATACTTACGTTGAGTAATATCCTGAACCATACCAATTGATCGTATGATTTCACCTTTACTATTTCTTATGTGCTCACATTTTTCCTGTACATATCGAATTTCTTTATCATTTTTGCGTATAATTCGATGCTCAATAGCATAACCATCTTTTCCCTCCTGCAAAGATTCTGAGTAGGCCCTATCAACTGCTTCTCGATCTTCAGGATGAATTGCATAAATAAAATCTTCATAAGATGGGTTAAATTTCTGAGGTTCAAATCCAAAGATACGATAAACTTCATCAGACCATCTTAATTTGTTTGTGGTTAGATCAAGTTCCCAGCTACCTATATTACCAATAGCCTGGCTTCTCTTTAATAGTTGTTCCAAATGCTTGCGTTCTGTAATATCCAGGCTATATTCAATTACTTGCTTGACATTACCGTCTTGATCAAAAATCGGATGACATTGAACCTCATGTTCTCGCAGTTCACCCTGGTCGTTATAATGCTGATGCTCCACAACAACAGATTCCTTACGTTCTTTTACCATCTTCAGTGGACAGGCTTCTCCATGTTTATCACAGGGGCGGTCAT
>CAZKUS010000449.1:0-1924 GCA_964556025.1 uncultured Clostridia bacterium
GTGCATGTATAGACACATCAAATGAGGAATCGGGCTCATCCAAGACCACTACTTTGGGTTTTAACGATTACGCCCGAGAACTCCCCCCCCGGTGGCGTCTACCACCATCCAACTCGTGAGGATAGGCATTTAAAAGACGGCTGGACAAACCTACAGTATCCATGAGTTCGGATATCCTGTTCTTTTTATTATCGCTGATACCGTGAATCTCAAAGGGTTCTGATAAAATACTTTTAACATTCATCCTGGGATTCAAAGAAGAAAACGGATCCTGAAACACTATCTGAGCATCGCGGCGGAATTTCTGCATCCCTTTACCGTCCAAATTTCGAATATCTTCACCATCAAAGATGATCTCACCATCAGTTCGAGGAACTAGCCGCAGCACCAGCCGACCTGTGGTAGACTTTCCACAACCGGATTCCCCCACCAATCCCAGGGTTTCACCTTTATTAATATTGAAATAAATATCATCTACAGCATGTAGTTTACCTTTTTTGGTATCAAAATATTTTTTCAAGCCGTTTACTTCCAGCAATTTTTCAGCCATAAATGACCCTCCTAGCTTTTGACCGCGGAATCTGAAAATTTGTGCTCATACCTGCTATCATAAATGTGACAAAGAACCCTGTGCTCTTTACCTTGATCATCTTCACTGATAATTTCCTCAGGATCTTCTTCCCGACAAATGTCAATTGCTTTAGGACATCTGGGATGGAAAGGACAACCTTCGGGAAGTTCAGTAGGTTCCGGCATCAAGCCTTTAATTGGAGTCAATCTATCCTCATCGGCATCCAAGCTGGGGATCGATCCAAACAGCCCATCAGTATAAGGGTGTTTAGGATTTCTAAACAAGGTCTTTTTATCGGCAAATTCTACAATTCTACCGGCATACATAATAGCTACCTTGTCACATGCATCAGCTACAATACCCAAGTCATGTGTGATCATAAGCATCGCCGTATTAAATTGATTCTTCAAATCATTCATGACTTCCAATACTTGGGCTTGAATTGTCACATCCAAAGCAGTAGTTGGCTCATCAGCAATAAGTAGATAGGGATTACATGCTAGAGCAATAGCAATTACCACCCGCTGTTTCATACCACCACTGAACTGATGAGGATAGTCACCAGTCCTGTTTTTGGGCATACCGACAACTTCCAGCATTTCCTTAGCTTTTTCCATAGCATCAGATCTGCTCAGATTTTGATGCAGTTGAATACCTTCAGCTATCTGTTCCCCGATAGTAATAACTGGGTTCAAAGATGTCATAGGATCTTGAAAAATCATAGAAATAGAATTCCCACGAATTTTTTGCAGATATGATTCCTTTTGTTTTAGTAAATCATCACCCTGAAAATAAACCTCTCCACCTTCGATCACTCCCGGTGGATCAGGTACCAAATTCATAATTCCAAGAGCTGTCGTAGTTTTTCCGGCTCCGGTTTCTCCAACTAAGCCTAAAGTCTCACCCTTTTCCAGCCAGAAATTAACTCCGTCACATGCCTTGATTCGACCATCTTCTGTCACATAATGAATGCTGAGATCTTTTACTTCCAGGAGTTTTTCACTCATCCGTCTCCCTCCTATGCGAATCTAATCGCTCTGGTTCTGGTTCTATTTATGTCTGTGTTTGTGTATCATGTGAACACCTGTTTTAAACTGGTTTATATGAGTAACTATATATGACTATATGACTATATAAAAAACTATCTAATTAATCTTTCAATCTGGGGTCTAAAGCATCTCTCAGACCGTCACCGAACAGATTAAGCCCTAATATAGTCAGGGCAATAGCCAATCCTGGGAAGGTAGAAATCCACCAGGAGTCCCTGATAAATCTCATACCATCAGACAACATAGCTCCCCATTCTGGGGCCGGTGGCTGCGCGCCCAAACCGATAAAAGATAATCCTGCCGC
>CAZKUS010000450.1:0-1922 GCA_964556025.1 uncultured Clostridia bacterium
CTTATAAGCATATAAGGAAGACCCAGAACTATTGGAAAACCTACTGCAGCTAATATAGCTCTTATAACTGTTTTTACAGGGTAGAAAATAATCAGGAACAGTAACAAAAGAGCTGAAATCGACAGGATGTTGAAGACAGTTTTTTCCAGGTTTTCTATCCTTGCGTATCGTCCCTCTTCCTCCAGCTTATCCCTGTATGTCTCCGGAAGCAGATGAAATACCAGTTTCTCGACTCTTTCCCTGTTCATGTTTTCACCTGAGGTCTTTTGCTTGAAACGAGGTTTATGAAAAACACCTGGAATATTGCTAAAACTATTAAAACGCCGTAAAACATGTTGTTGCTTATCTCTGTACCTGTGAATGTGGTGAGCATCATCACAAATGTCATACCAAGGGAAGGCATTATTATCGCCATCAGCATGTATATCAAGGTGTATGGGTTGAGTTCTTCACCGTATTTTTCTACTTCAAGTATCTGCTGCTCTATAAGCGTGTCCACCAGTGATTCAAGTGTATTTGAGATATCGGATCCGGATCTTAATGCGTTGATAATCTGCCAGATACCTCTTCTGAACTTCTGAGACGGATTCCTAAGTACAGCGTTTTCAAGTGCATTTATTTCGTCCTCTCCTGCATTTATCTCGCTCACGATTTTCTGGAACTCCTCCGATACAGCTCCGTAACCCTCTGTTACTGAAACCATCGCCTGGTAGAGAGGGATACCTGCCTAGACCTCTATCAGTAAATGTCTCATGGCGTAGGGAAGCTCCTTCTCTATTTCCCTCATCCTCTTGTTGACCCTTGCCTTTGGCTTTTTTGCGAACGTGAAGGTCCCGAAAAGAAGTATCACGGGAAATAGTATCGCGGCATAGTTGAAAAAAACACTGTTATCAAAAATCAGTCCGACAGCCACAAGACCTGCAGAACCATAGAAAGCAAGTGTTAGTGCCTGAAACACCTGTTCGGCCAGGAACCTTGTTTTGTCCCTGTCCTCCATACGGGCCTGAATCAGTTCTTTTTTGAGGGTTGGGAAGAATTTTTCTATATTTTCGGCCACCGGCAGAAGTTTTTCAATAAACCTATCCTTGAAACTCTCTTTTTCCTTTCTCTCATCAGCGTGCCTGACTTCTTCACGCGATGCTGGTTTCTCGGCATTTAGAGTGACCATCTGTAAAACTTTGGTGTTCCATTGAATAAAAGATTTGGAAACCCCTTGTTTTCGTAACTGTTTTAATTGAGACAGGACAATTTTACCATATGGAAGAGACGGAATTAGATGAGATGTCCAGATACGAGAAGAAATTGCTTGAAATAGAGAAAAAGAAACTTGAAACCATGAAAGGTATCAGGGAAGATATAAAGCATTACAAAAGAATGGACAACATCCATAAAACCATCGAGGAGATGGGAGTGGACAAGGAAGATGTTATTTTTCTTGTCAAATACGTGGTCAGCAAGATAGAGGACTACAAGGGCGAATCACCAGCTTCTGAAGGAATAAAAGAAGTGATGTCGGATCTGGTCGATGAAGAGGGAGACCACAATATACATTTTGAGTTTGAAGGTTGATCAAAGAGAGTAAATATCCTCGGGATCCGAGTCCTGTTCAACGAGTTCGACGACTCTTTCCTCATCCTGGTAGAACTCGGCAACAATCTTTCCAACCGAGTTAACCTCGTCTATGTTGTTGTCGACCATCCATCTAAGTAATTTTCTCCTGTCCTCCAGGCTTTCCTCTATTTCCTCCCTTGTCAGTCCGGCGTGCATACTCAGGTTTTGGTACAGTGACTGGCTTTCATGACTCTTTTTAATCTCGTCCTTGTTCGAGTCCCACTTGTAAAGGATGTTGGGAGTTATCTCTGAGCCTCCTCCCAGATGGTCGGTAACTACTTCTGAGACCTGCATGGCTCTCCTTAGGTTCT
>CAZKUS010000451.1:0-1914 GCA_964556025.1 uncultured Clostridia bacterium
TAAAGATTCTCATCGGAGATACTGATATGAAAATTATATTATCATTTAGAAAGGGGAAAATAACAAAGTGAGTATTCATTGTTTTGAAGTTTTCTCATAATAACCTCTAATTTATGAGTTTATTTGAAGATTATCTTTGGTTGTTTATTTAGTAACACCCTACTTCCTTTGAATAGGAAAGAAAGATAAAAACAAAACGGATATAAACTGTTTAACGACGGCGAGTCAAACTGATATTCGCGAGCTCAGTCAAGAGGTATGACCTATCGCATATTATATAAACGTCGGGGAGCTGCCTCAGTCTAGCGTCGCACGCTCTGAAGTTTTAAATCAAACATCATAGTGCATAGTATCTAACGAGGATTCTCCCAACCGCTGTTTATATCCGCTTAGTTAATACCTCTCTTTCCTTATATTTTAATATTATTAAATTTACCTATAAACGAAACATACCTTGAACAAATAAATAAGACAAATAATAAAAATAAACTGTAAAAATAATTTTTACTTAAAATTAAGCAGATTGCTGTGATTTTTCTTTTTGGTTTCTTTCATTTGCCACTTGCTGGCCTATTTCCCAGATAAAAGCAGCCAGTTCTCGTGCTAAAGCTACAGTTACAATTGGTTTAGGCTTCCCACGAGCCATTAAATTACGACACCGTTTATTTAGTCTTAATTGAGCCCGCCAGGAAATGTCTTTTATTTCTGTTGATTGACTTTGTTGTCTTTTTCGTAAACGATAAGATATTTTGGGCTCTCGAAAATAGTGCCAGGCGGATTCAACTACAACCCGTCTTAAATGAGCGTTACCAGTCTTGGTGATACTGCCCTGTCTTCTGGCATTGCCACTGGAATTTTCTGAAGGTACTGCTCCTAAATAGGACATTAAATATCTGGGATGAGAAAAACGTCTGGGATCTCCAAGTTCACTGGCAATAGTTGTAGCAGTAATTGTATCAACACCACGTAAACTTTTTAAAGCATTGATAAAATCTGATTGATAATTATCTTTTTTTTTCCTGATCTTTAATGGCATCTTCAAGACGATTTACCCTTAATGTAATTTCATGAATGGCCTGTAAATATTCTTGGAAGACAACATTTTGAGTTTCCTCATTGAATTTAAGATTATTTAACCAATTTTCATATTTAACTGTCCAGGGATTTACTTTTTCTGGGGGATAATAATTATAACGCATCAAGAATGTCCTCACTCGTTGTCGGGCCCGGTGTCGATCTTGAACAGCTGCTTCTCTTGCTCTTACTAAATCTCGCAAGGCTTCACTTTTTTTATCAGGCACCCAAACAGATGATAAATCATCTGCGCGTAGTGATCTGGCTAAATTTCTAGCATCCCGCCGATCATTTTTAATTCTATTACCAGGGGCTTTAGGTATTAAAGAAGGAGCAGCCACTAAACATTCAATTCCTTTTTTTTCAAGATAGCGATAAATTTCATAACCACTGGGACCCGCTTCATAACAAACTGATATATTTTCAGGTTCCCCAAATTTAGTTAAACATTTAATGAGAGATTTAAAATCGTTAATAATTGTACCATATTCTTCAACTTCAGAATATCCTTCAGCTTTAGCAACAGTAATTGTATCCTTATGAACATCCAACCCAACAAATATTTTGTTGTACATGAGCAACCATCTCCTTTAATATTATTATATACCATTTTCCACAACTTTGGAATAACTTGAAACTTGGAAATGGTTGCTTCCATTATATCTAGCTTCGCGTCGGATGGAGTTTTCTTGAAATAATTTAGATAAATTCTAAACGACCATATGAAGAATCTAATCTATCTGTTTCCGGGTTATTATTATAATGTGCATTAATCTCATCCATTTACATTAACCTCCATTTCTTTTAATTCAATACTTTCTAATCAAGAATTTAATTCTT
>CAZKUS010000452.1:0-1909 GCA_964556025.1 uncultured Clostridia bacterium
AATATCCACTCCACCTTCAGCGGATATCATAATCAGTGGCTTTTTGGCTCCGGTATCTACAGTAATGCTCAAGTACAGTTCTGAAGCTATATCCAACTGTTCTTCCACCAAAACTCCGGATACCTGTTCACCTTTAATTTCTAAATCAAACAGGTCTTCACTCTTTTGTTTCGCCTGTTCAGAGCTTTCGGCAAATTTTATTCCACCGGCTTTTCCCCGGCCCCCTACCAGGACCTGGCTTTTAATCACAGCCGGCTGATTCAACTCCCGGAATTTTTCTTCAGCCTCAGCTGCAGAAAAGGCAACTTCACCCTTGGGAATGGGGATATCAGAGCTAGCCATCAATTCCTTGGCCATATATTCGTAAAGTTTCATTTTTCAGAACCTCCTTATTTCTACTTCATACTGCTTCATACTGCTTCAAACAAATCCATGCAGCTTCAGGCAACTTCGTGTAGTTTTATACTACTCCATGCAGCTTCAGGTAACTTCATACAGCTTTACGCAGCTTCATACATCTTCACTCTATGTGAACCACATCTACATAATGGCTTCGTGATTCAGGCGTTTATCAGTTTTTCCAGTATAATCGGGAAGGATTTGAGGTGAGCGCTTATCGGTCTCAATACCCGCTTCCGTCAGTTCTTTTTCATAATCGCGCACATGATCTAAGTGTAGTTTCACTCCGTCATTGTTTACTTCTTTGGCCTTTTCACCGGCATGTTTTCCAGCTCTTCTTCCGTAAACTACCACATCTAACAGTGAATTCCCCATGAGTCGGTTTCTTCCATGAACTCCGCCCGACGCCTCACCGGCTACGTACAGATTTTCAATACTGCTCTCACCTCGATCATTTATTAATATTCCACCGTTTTGATAGTGAAGTGTAGGATACACTAAGATAGGATCTTTTCTGATATCAATATCAAAGCGCTGGAACTGTCTGACCATGGCGGGAATCTGTTTATCAATAGTCCCCTCTCCGTGAATCTTATCAATCAAGGGCGAATCCAACCAAATTCCCTGCATACCGGAATCTGTTGTAATTCCTTTTCCCCTTTCCGTACATTCTCTGATAAATGCAGAAGACTCCACATCCCGAGTTTCTAGATGATAGACAAACTGTTCTCCATCTATATTTACAGGAGTAGCTCCCAAACTGCGGACTTTTTCCGTGATCAATAGTCCTTCTACCTGTTCGGGATAGGCAGCTCCTGTGGGATGGTATTGAATAGTATCCATAAAGGCAAGTTCTGCCCCGGCTCTGTAAGCCATTACCAAACCATCGGCCGTGGCTCCGTAGTGATTTGTGGTGGGAAACCCTTGAGTGTGCAGTCTACCCAGACCACCTGTAGATATGATTACCGTCTTGGCTTTTACAAGTAGATAGTCTTGAGTTTCCAAATTGTACAATAAAGCCCCTCCAGCTCTACCGTGTTCGTCCAATAATATTTCCACGGCAGGACTGAATTCCACTATGGTGATCTTGTCTTCATCTTCTCTAATTCTCACTTCATCTCTCAAGGTTCTCATGATCTCAGCACCGGTGTAGTCTCTGGCCGAGTGCATCCTCTTTCTGGACGTTCCACCACCATGGCGGGTGAACATTGTCCCTTCCTCATCTTTATCGAACATGGCTCCCATATCTTCCAACCATTTCAAAGCAAAGGGCGCATCCTTAACCAGAGCCCGGGCCAGTTCAGGAATATTGTGGAAGTGTCCGCCTCCCACTACATCTAAATAGTGAATGGCAGGAGAATCGGTTTCCTTATCAGCTGCCTGAATACCACCTTGGGCCATCATGGTGTTGGCATCTCCGAAACGCAATTTAGTGGCCAACAGAACACTGGCACCCTGTTCACTGGCCAGTAGGGTGGCAGCAGCACCTGCTCCCCCACCTCCGATTATC
>CAZKUS010000453.1:0-1905 GCA_964556025.1 uncultured Clostridia bacterium
CATGTTTATGATCTTTTGAATCTTCATTAGTATTAGTTAAGTAGTTACCGTCAGCATCTTGTTGAGCTATAACTTTGTTTGTATCTGATAAACCCGAATGCAAATCAGTTGATCTTTGACCATTTAGCTGTACACTTATTAAAATTACAATTAATAATAATCCGAGTAAAAATAATAAATTAACACAGTAACTATTGTCCATCAAGGTTTTTGATCTTATTAATCTAAACATAAATAATTCCTCCCCCTGAATAGTGTTTAATTCATACTTCCTCTACTATTCATTGTTGACATATAAATAAAAATCTATTCAGGGGAAATAAAAATTTTTAAATTTTTGGTTTAGTTAAAATTGAATGTTGATAGCAACAAATTTTTCAATTGAACTGTTTATACGGGTTTAATAAGACATCTTAACGAACAAACAACAGAATTCAAACTTATATTTAAAGTTAAATTTCATTTTTTATCAGCACATGAAACACATTTTTTTCCCATTAATTTATCCAAAAATGAAATACTCTTGTACCTCTCTACTTCTTCCGGTGCTTTCTCTTCTAATATTTCTATGCAATCTTTACACAAATACTCCCCTTGTTTAGCATCAATTAATTTTTTTGGAATCCCTAATTCTTGTAATTTTTCTTTTCTTGATTGTACGTAAATTTCACCTACATCTACGGCATCATCAGCTGCTACGATCAAACCAATAGGGCCTTTAAAATCAGGATCATCTACTGTAGTAAAAGCTAATCCTTCTAACTTTGCTAATTGGATATAATCGCCAGCATAATCAAGGTCTACCTGTCTACTAATTATCAATTGTCTAGCTTTTGGATGATTAATCGCATCATCTATTTCTTTATATACTCCCTCTTCATGAACTTGATCAACCGTTAGCGCTTTAATAATTCGCTCTTTAAATTCTCCTAAATGACGATTTTTTTCTTCTTTTTTTAGTTCAGGATCTCCATGAATCCCTGCAAATAACTTTTGTTCAAGCTTTGAACGAGTAGATAAATTATTTTCTTTCTCATTATAATCGATCCACATTCTGAAATCACCCCATTCGAGGTTATTATACCTATATTACACTGTCTTGATTCTACAAAAATTAACTCTAAAAATAAAGTGAAAATATACAACTAAACGCATACCATCAGCCAAACTGAACATTTTAATTGCAATCGAAAATTTTATAACGATCCAACAGTAGGATTAAAGTCAAATAACAAGAAGTTATTTGCTAATCATATTAGGATGAGCAATTATCAGGAAGCTATAATTCTACTGTTTTGAAGTTTAAAAATACCAAACCGAAACATTGGAAGTGAAATTGAAAAGTTCAGCTATCAACATTCCACTTTAACACAACCAAAAAAAGGCCCCCAAAAATTAGCCCTGGGGACCTCATCACTTAGCTTTCTTTAGTTTTAGTTAGTCTTCATCTTCATTATTACCATTGACTACATTAATCCTGGATATAGCTCTTTTTAGGCTAGCTTCTGCACGCGTATAATCCACAGATTCGTTTTGTTGCTGCAAACGCTGTTCAGCCCTTTCTTTAGCTTCTCGAGCTCTTTCCAAGTCAATTTCACTTGCCAGTTCTGCATTTTGGCACAAAACTGTAACTTTTTGAGGTGTCACTTCCAAATAGCCCGAACCACTAATAGCCACCGTTTCTGACATTTCATTGTTTTTTACAAAACTCAACGGCGCAATTTTTAATCTACTCACCAAAGGTCTGTGATCGTATAAAATACCCAATCTTCCATCTTCTGCATTAACAGATACTGACACTGCTTTATCAGAATATATTACTCGTTCAGGCGTAATTATTTCTAAATCGAATTCCCTTTTTGCCATTTAACAACACCCTTTCCGGGATGCTATTCTTCCTGTTTA
>CAZKUS010000454.1:0-1897 GCA_964556025.1 uncultured Clostridia bacterium
TAATAGAGCTTACGAAAAGCAAAATAATTTAGAAAAATACCTGCACAAAGGGAACCGTTTCTTTTACACCCTAATCTAAAATGTAATCTCTGGAACCCTTGTGGCTAAAAGCTTCAAGGGTATATTTTTTTTAATTTTTATTCATTTTTTAGTGGCATTTTATGGCATGTTGTGATATAATTATATATATAAATCTAATTTAAACATGGAGGATCCCTATTTTGTATTTAAAAAAAACGTATCGCAAACAATCTGGTAGAACTTATCTTGCTATTGCTCAGAAATACAGAAATCCTGAAACAAATATTTCTACTGATCGTACTATTAAGTCCCTGGGTTACCTGGATGAACTGGAGAAGGAATATGATGACCCTATTGCCCATTTTAAAGAGGTTGCTCGTAAGATGACTGAAGAGGAAAAATCACAAAAAAAGCTAAATCTTTCTATTAGTATGGAAGAAAAGCTTTCTTCCGATACTGATAGTAGAAAAAATTTCGGGTATGCTGCAATTTTAAAGATTTATCATGAACTTGGCCTGGATGTTTTTTTCAAGAATAAGTCCAGGGGTGAAAGTTTTGAGTACAATACTAATTCCATTATGATGATGCTTGTAATATCAAGGCTTCTTTCTCCTGGCTCCAAGAGGAAGGCTTTTGAGGAAAAACATCGTTATTTTGAACGTTTCAATTTTTCTTTGGCAGATGTTTATCGCTCTCTTTCACATTTTTCTAAGGTGGCTACGGAGTTCCAAAGGTATTTAAACTCTCAAATTACTGCTAAATATGGCCGTAACACTAAGACTATCTATTATGATGTCACCAATTTCTATTTTGAGATTGATAAAGCAGATGAGTTTCGCAAGTTCGGATTGTCAAAGGAAAAACGCAAAAACCCCATTGTTCAGATGGGTTTGGCTTTGGATTCAGATGGGATACCACTACATTATGAGCTGTTTTCTGGTAATACGGTGGACAAGGAGACTTTTCGACCGGTTGTAGGTGAAGTTAGACGAAATTATGATACTGGCAGGGTTATTGTTGTTGCTGATATGGGGATTATTACTGGTGATAATATTTTTTATCTCCAAGGAAAAGAAAAGGGAAGAAATTTTAACGGTTATGTTTTCAGTTTTTCGGTCAGGGGTGGCACTAAGGCTTTTAAGGAGTTTGTTCTTTCTGATGAAGGCTATGTAGATAAAAATGGTAAGCCTGCTGATGAAAACACGGAGTTTAAAGTTAAAAGCAGGGTAATTGCACGTGAGATAAATGTTACTTTACCAAGCGGTAAAAAGGTTAAAAAAACTGTGTATGAAAAGCAGGTGGTTTTTTGGGGGCGGAAATATGCTTTAAAGGCGAAGGCTGAACGGGAAGAAGTTTTAAAAAAGGCTCATGATCTAGCAGCTAATCCTCAAAAATATACTAAAGCAACATCTTACGGCGCAGCTAAGTATGTTAATAATCTAAAGTTTGATGAAAAGACTGGTGAAATTCTTAATGTTAAAGAGAGTCCTGTATTGGATTCGGCTAAAGTTGCTGAAGAGGAAAAGTATGATGGATACTACGCTATTGTAACAAGCGAACTAGATATGTCAGATGCGGAGGTGATTGACACTTACCGCGGTCTGTGGGAGATTGAAGAGACATTTCGTGTTACTAAGGGTGTGCTAGAAACCCGACCAATATATGTATCACTAAAAGATCACATTAATGCCCATTTTCTTGTTTGTTTTATTGCTCTTACTATTATGCGGATTATTCAAAGAAAAACCGGCAGGCTTTATTCTGCTGAAAGGATTGTTGAGTGCCTTAATAGAATTTCCTGTTCCAATGAACATGAAAACATCTATTTATTTGATTACAGAAGTGAAATTTCTGATGCTATTGGACAAGCTCTAGG
>CAZKUS010000455.1:0-1895 GCA_964556025.1 uncultured Clostridia bacterium
GAAAAGGTGAAGTTCTATTTTGAAGGGCAAGAATATGAAGGATACAAAGGAGAATCGATTGCTTCAGCACTGCATGCAGCAGGTGTAAAGGTATTGAGGTGGAGTCATCGCCATGATAGGCCGAGGGGTTTTTTCTGTGCTATTGGGAACTGTTCTTCTTGTAATATGACAGTGAATGGTGTGCCTAATGTCAGAGTATGTGTAGAACCTTTACAAGAAGGAATGACTGTCGAAAGACAACAGGGAAGGGGTGAATTAAATGTCTAAAGCAGTATATGGTTTGTCTCCTAATCTGTTGAATCCTGCTTCTATGCGGGAAAACTCCAACTTTAGTCCGGAAATTGTTGTGGTTGGTGCAGGGCCTGCAGGCTTAAGTGCTGCCTTGAGTGCGGCAGATGAAGGAGCACATGTTTATATTTTGGAACGAGATTCATTTCTAGGTGGTCAATTGGTTAAACAGACCCACATGTTTTTTGGGTCAGAAGGACAGTATGCTTCAGAACGAGGAACAGATATCAAAGAATATTTAGCTGACAAAGTTAAAAAGCATATTAACATTGATTATCTGACAGGAGCGACAGTGGTTGGTCTTTATGAAGACAACACTTTATTTGTTGAGCATAATGATGAAATGATGAGATTTAAACCCCAGAAAGTAATAGTAGCCACAGGGGCAATGGAAGATGTTTTAAATGTTGAGAACTGGGATCTTCCGGGAGTATATGGAGTAGGTGCTGTCCAAACTTTAATGAATGTCGACGGTGTAAAACCTGGAAATAAAGTGATTATGGTTGGGGCCGGTAATATCGGTGTTATTGTGAGTTATCAATTAATCCAGGCTGGTGTAGAAGTGGCTGGTATTCTAAAAAGAGGTAGATCAATAGGTGCATATTTAGTGCATGCTTCTAAAGTAAGAAGATTAGGGGTACCAATCCAAACCTCAACTACTATAAAAGAAATACATGGATCGGATTGTGTTGAGGGCGTTACCACAATACAAGTAGATGCGAATAAACAACCAATTTCTGGTACAGAAACAAAAATTGAATTAGATACAGTATGTTTATCAGTAGGACTTTCTCCTTTAGCTGAGTTACTAATTCAAGCTGGATGTAAAACTGAATATGTACCAGAATTGGGTGGATTTACTCCTGTAAAAGACTATAGATTTGAGACAACTAGAAAAGGTGTTTATGCCACGGGTGATGTAGCTGGAATCGAAGAAGCTTGTTCTGCCATAGTGGAAGGTCAATTAGCCGGAATGTTTGCTGCAGAGAGTATGGGATATAAACAACCAGATTTTTGGGCCCGAGTTAAACATGCGAGAGAAGAATTGTTAGCCTTGAGAAGGGGTCCGGTGGGCAAGGATATTAGAGAAGGACAAAACAAACTTACTCAAATAGCAAAATCCAAGGGGGTATTATAAATGGATGAAAAATTACAGACTACGGGAATTCCCTCTGAAGAATTATTAGAGAAGTTTAAACCTCCTAAAGAGCGGATGGAAAAGGGTCCGGTAGTTATGATTGAATGTTTTGAAGAAATTCCGTGTGACCCTTGTAATAAAGCTTGTAAATTTGGTGTTATTAAGCCCTTTGATGATATAAATGACTTACCAGAAGTCGATTATGATAAATGTAATGGATGCAGCATTTGTATTGGTTACTGTCCAGGTTTGGCTATATTTGTACTAGATGAAACATATTCTGAAGACAAAGCCTTAGTAAAAATACCTTATGAATTTTATCCACTTCCAGAAGAGGGAGAAGAAGTCAGAGGATTAGACCGACAGGGAGAATATGTAGCAGATGCAAAAGTAATAAAAGTAAGGGAATCCAGTAGGAAAAATAAAACCTATATAATATCTTTGGAAGTGCCCAAAGGATATTCCTTTA
>CAZKUS010000456.1:0-1891 GCA_964556025.1 uncultured Clostridia bacterium
GAAAATAATATAGGAGAAATAGAAGTCTATTATCTTGAAAAAAGACCTGAATATGATGAAGGCCCGTTTTTAAAGGAAGAAAGAAACCTGATAAATTCTATTGCAAAAATTTTATCCAAGACTGTAAGACGTAAATATTATAGGGATTTGCTCAAAGAAAATGAAGAAAAATTCCGCACTATATTTGAACAAAATATGTTAGCTATATATCTACATGATTTTGACGGTAATATAATTGATATAAATACAGAAGCCTGTTTACAGCTAGGTTATTACCGTGAAGAACTTTTGAACATGTCAGTATTTGATTTAATTTATACAAAAGAATATGGTGGATATATGCCTAAAAACGAAATATTAAATAACTGGCATCAAATGGAACTCGGAGATAGGATAACAGTGGATAGCATGCATCAGCGTAAAGATGGTTCTTTAATGTATGTAGAAGTATCTACTGGCGTAGTAAGGTATAATAACCAAAATGTTATCATGGCCTTTGTCCAGGACACTACAGAACGTAAACAAGCAGAAAAAAAGCTCAAGTTAAGTGAACAAAAATACAGAAGTTTTGTAGAGCAGGCAAATGATATCATATTTACTGTTGACGAAGAGGGTCATTACCAGTATGTTTCACCGAATTGGGAGACTATACTGGGGTATAAACCTGACGAAGTAATAGGAAGAAATACATCGGAGTTTGTTCATCCAGATTATATTGTTTTATTATCTCAAGCAAGAAAGGAAATTTTTGAAAAAGGATATTATTCAGGAACATTAGAATACCTATTTCGTCATAAAAATGGTCATTGGGTATGGTTAGCTTCAAATGTGTCAAGAACTGTTATATACGAATATGGACAAAAACCTGTTACTTTAGGTATAGCCAGAGACATTACAACAAGTATACAGGCAGAACAGGAAGTAAAAAAAAGGCGTACAGATTATCAAAACTTAGTAGAAAATTTGAGTGAGGGTATTGTAATTACTGATGCTGTAGAGAATTTTGTTTATGTGAATTCTGCTGCTGAGAGGATGTTTGGTGTAGAACCTGGAATGCTTGAAGGTAGAAATATAAAAGAGTTTGTAACGGAGTCAGGTTATCAAAAAGTATTAACTCAAACATCTAATAGAAAGCGTGGAGAAAGTGGCAGGTATGACCTAGAAATATTCCAGTCAGAGGGCGGTAAACGCCAAATCGAAGTTTCAGCTACACCCCGTTTTGATAAAGGCGATTATGTAGGTTCTTTTACAGTTTGTCTAGATGTAACTAAAACAAGGCGAATATCAAAAGTCATGCAATCTCGTTTAAAAATCATGGAGTTTTCTTATAATAATTCACTAGGAGCAGTGCTTCAAAAAACAGTTGACGAAGCCTGTGAAAACACAGAAAGCCAGATAGGATTTTACGGTATGATCGTTAATGAAGGGAAGCAAATTAATTTTAATACATGGTCTACTAAAACTGTTGAAGAATTTTGTGACATGGAAATTGAAGATCTAACCTTAGATATAGAAAACGCTCATATACTTGGAGAATGCATTACTAAGTGTAGACCGATTATTCATAATGATTTTCAAACTAAATTTTACAACAAAAAAATGCCAGAAGGACACCCAACTATCCATAGACAACTTGTAGTCCCAGTTGAACGTGGAGGGGAAATGGTTGCTATTTTAGGAGTTGGGAATAAAGGCCGAGGGTATGATGAAAATGATGTAAAAACAATATCAGATTTAGCAGATTTAGCCTGGGATGTTGTGGTGCGTAAACAGAAAGAAGAGGAAGTTCATTATCTAAGTTTTCATGACAGCCTCACAGGCCTTTACAATCGAACGTACTTTGTTGAAACAACCACTAAACTTGACTTGAGCCAACAGTTTCCCATAAACA
>CAZKUS010000457.1:0-1887 GCA_964556025.1 uncultured Clostridia bacterium
CTTTTTTTATCTTCATCTTTAACATATTCTAATACTTCTAAATATTTGTTGTAATAAGGTTGTTTTTTGAACTCCTTGATGTAATAGGTGAGAGCTTTTTGATAGTCCCCCAGTTCCTTATAGTACTCCTTTAAAAATCTAATATTGTCAATATTATTGCCTTTACCGTGCCAAATTCCTTCCTGGGCAGTTTCTACCGCTTTCTTCTTTTCCCCTCTATCCAGGTAAAATCTTGCCAGTCTATAATAATCTCTTCCGGTTTCAAGAAACTTTTTCCTGAGTTTAAGGTACATTTTTTCATCCTCTAGTTCTTCCAGATAAATTTTCATGATAATTTCCCAGTCAAACTCAGAATCAGATTCTGACAATTCATCGATAATCAAGTACCAGTCATCATCACCTTTGGCTGCAACATAAACCAATTCCAAAATAATATCATCAACACCGGAATTGCCTCCCAAATATCCTTTAACAAAATCCCTAATAATTTCCTGACGAAGTTCTTTAGGCACCTCTTTTTTGAGTAGGATATCTTTCATTTCTTCTAAGAAAATAAAGCATTCATCTTCCAAGCGCTCTGATATACCACCGTGTGAATTAAATTCGTCAATAATACTTAGGGCTTGTCTTTTGAGCTCTTTCAACTTAGCTAGAGATATAGTCATCTCCCTATCTTCCCTATTCTGTCTATCTCCTATATTCTCCCTATCTTTTATGCCATCTATATAATCAAGTATTTTTAACTTTAAATTTCTCTCTTCATAGACTAGGTAGCTAAGCATATCAATCATTTCATCTTTAGATAGAAAAGACAACTGCTCCTTAAGCACCTGTTTAATTTTAGCTATTTCAAGTTCGACACTTTGAAAAATATCACTTTCTTCAATCCAGGATAGCCCTAAAGCTACCACGTGTTTGCAAACCCCTTCCCCATCATACAGACAATTACAGTAGTAGTCGTAGGGCGGAGTTAAGGACAGCCATACATGATATTCCTGAAAACCACTTCCCAAAACCTCAGCATAAATGTAATCACCATCTGTTCTCTGATTATCCACCATACCAGTATAATAATAGTCTAGCCCTCTTTTGTACGACTTTTCAATAGCTAGTTCTGATAATACTTGTTTGGATAGACTCATGAAATCACTCCCCAAATAAATATCTTTGGTTGTGTTTGGTTGTGCGAGTTAAATATTCTATATAAAAAGCTGGTCACCTGTTAAATAAATAAAAATAAATGAGGAGAAGATTAAACCTTCTCCCCTAATTGTACTTGTAGAAATTTTCGATGTACTCGTAGTACTCGAAATTTCTATTTATTCTATTTATTTGATTTTCCTTTATTTGACTTTATTACTATTTAATATTTGTCACTTACTCATGAGCCTTCCCCGTTCCAACTCAATGACCCGGCTAAGCTCTGTAATACTTCCGGTGAGTTCAGTTTATCTATTAGTTTATCTTTGATGGGTGTATTGTCATGATTTTAGTATTCCACTACTGTGTTGACTTCTCTGGTTACTATCCTGGCTGCAGCTTTACTCTTTAACTCTCCCCCCAGGGGAGATAAAGATATCTTTTTCGAGAACGTCGTCCATTAGAGCGGATACTTCTTCTTCAGTAATATCTTCTTTTGGGTCATATATTGTTAGTGTGAAATGAAATGCCAAAAGTTTAAAGATTTTAAAATAATTTTAAAAAGCCTACCTTTTTTATGAGACTGTGATATAATATAATTAATCGAACATAAGTTCGGTTTAAATGAAGTTTATATAATTTTATGATAAAATGTAAAGGAGGAAAATATGGGTGAAAATAAATCATGATCAGCTTTATAAAGAACTGATTACCAACTTTTTTAAAGAGTTCATGGAATGTTTTTTC
>CAZKUS010000458.1:0-1885 GCA_964556025.1 uncultured Clostridia bacterium
AGCATAATACGTTCACTTGAAGTGTTTATTGCTATCAACATTCAACTTTAACTGATCCAAGTGATTAAAAAATATTTAGAAATGTTCTCTATGTAAAGGGGGGGATAATATGATTGAACAACTTTCTCACGAACTATTAAATTTTCTCATCCACATTTTAGAATGGTTAGGTATCATAATAATTACCTGCACTGCAATACAATCTTTTATAGCCTACATCAAAAGAGCATTTAACTGCACTGATGACACTATTAAGATTAGATTGGCGAAATCTCTAGCTGTAGGGCTGGAATTTAAATTAGCAGGAGAGATACTTAAAACCGTTAAGGTACAGACTTTTGATGAAATCTATATGTTAGCAGCTATTATCATAGTTAGAGTAGTTTTAACTTTCGTTATCCACTGGGAAATAAAAACAGATTTGGATCATAGTAATCAGGAAAAAGCCTAATCCAATATTATATCTAGCTGTTGTGATGTTTTAATAATTGGAACACTCTGCTCAGAAGTACCTAAATTTTATGTGAATTTTGTAATTTGATGAGATTTTTTAATTTTTTTCAATAATGAGGAATGGATAATAGTAGTCTTTATTGAATTAAACTAGCATAAAATTATAGAAATGCCGTTCTAATATGTAGAATTTATTTTGCTCACTTTTAACGCAAAAGGGGGGATCTATGAAGGGAAATAAAACCCAAAACTTTTAAAACTTTAGTTTTTCTTACCACGAAGTACTGTTAGTTGTATGGTAATGTTTAGGTTTAGGTTTTAGGTTTAGGTTTTAGGTTTAGGTTTTAGGTGATTACTAATTTTGAGGGGAGAGATTTGATGAGTTTTAAAAAAGCTTTAATTATTTTGCTAGCTCTCGTTGTTTCTTTGAGTCTAGCTGTCGGTTGTGAGGAAGAACCACTTGATGAAAAAGACGAGGCAGCCGAAGATGAGGTGGAAGAAGAAGAGGAAGAAGTTGAAGAAGAAGAAACGCTGGATATCGATATAGTTGTCGGATTTGATGCTGGTGGTTCTCACGATGTTACCGCCCGTTATTTAGCTGAAGCTTTACGCGATTATGATATCGAAGCTGATGTTGTTAAAATGCCTGGAGCTATGGGTACCGAAGGTGCTTATCATGTAGCCAATCAAGATCCCGATGAAAACATCTTTTTCTGGGGACACGCTTTAGCTTTACTATTCGAACCTGCTACTCATGATACCGGTTTTACTATTGATGATTTTGACCCTGTAGCTACATTGGCCAGCCCTACATTCGCTTTTGCTTCTAGAGAAGGTGCTAAATGGGACGATTTAGATGAGCTATACGAATACATGGAAGAAAATCCTGGTGAAGTAAGTGTAGGTACACAAGGTGAGGGCAACTCCATGCACTGGGTAACTGAACAGCTGCTTCCCCCTGATGAATACGATTATGACCTAATCGCATATGAGGGTGGAGCAGATGTTCAGTCTAACCTGGAAGGACAGCACGTTGATTTAGGCCACCTAAGTTTAGCAGCTGCTCAACCGCTTCACGAAGCAGGTGACTTAAGCGTATTAGTAAATACTCAAATTTTAGTAGAGCGAGATCCGTTACTAGAAGATGTTCCAAATGTAATTGAACATGACGTAGACGCTCAAGAACCACATCCTATAGCACTCTGGGCACCTTCAGGGGCTAATGAGGATATAATTGATAGGATAGCTGAGGCCATGGGAGAAGCAGGCGAAGATGAGGAGTTACAAGAAAATTATGCAGAAAGTGGAGTAGTCACTGAATACTTAGATACTGAAGAAACTGATGAATTCTTTACTGAAATAGAAGAAGAAATGATTCCAGAATTTGAAGAATGGCTGGAAGAGCAGTAATCAATTGACACAATTATGATTT
>CAZKUS010000459.1:0-1883 GCA_964556025.1 uncultured Clostridia bacterium
AAATGATTAAATTGTTGCTTATCATGTTGTCTATCATATAAGGGCTGCTCTTCTTCAACTCGAGTTGCTCTATTAATAACTCGGCTACCTGTATCTGTATATGAGTTCACTTCTAGATCCGACATTGATTTGTCACCATCTTTTCTTTCCTCAAAACTGTTCGCAGAATTCAAAGATGTATTCGGTTTTCTACCTGCTTTAAATTTTAACTGATTCGTATCTTCAACTCCTTTAATAGAGTTAGTAGATATATTCTTCCCAGAGGATTGAAAAAATAATTCTTGGGATTTCAATGCTTCCGACACAGCTTTAGAAATTACATCACCAATTAATTTTTGATTATTAAACCTTACATGTATTTTAGCAGGATGGACATTTACATCCAATTCGTTTTCGGGGATTTGAAGTTTCAAAACAGCAAAGGGATATCTGCCCTTTGGGAGTAGAGTATGATAGCTTTTTTCCATCTTTTCTGCCAATATAGTACTTTTTATATACCTATCATTCACAAAAAAGGTTTGATAATTACGGTTTGATCTGGTCAGCTCTGGTTTAGATACATAACCGCTTACCATTATTCCTTGAGATTCATATTCAACAGGTACCAACTTTTTGGCCGTTTGATAGCCATAGATCTTGGCTATCACTTCTAGTAGCTGTCCTCTCCCCGGGGTTTTCAACAATTTGTTTTGATTGTGTACCACCTCAAACTTTATTTCAGGATTTGCCAGGGAAAATTTATTGCCTATATCGTGTATAGAAGCAACTTCAGTACTATCTTTTCTCATAAATTTAAATCTAGCGGGAGTATTGTAAAACAAATCTTTAACAGTAATATCGGTACCTACAGGGCAACCGGTACTTCCCATTTCAGTTATTTTCCCTTCTTCTACAACTGCCCTAACCCCTTCTTTGTTATCTGGTTGACGAGTTTTTATTTCAATTTTACTAACGGCTGCTATACTGGCCAGTGCCTCACCACGAAAACCCAAGGATGACAAACTATTTAAATCTTCTAAACTTGAGACTTTGCTGGTTGCGTGCCTGGAAAAAGCCAGTTCTATATCTTTAGGATGTATGCCATGACCATTATCGATCACTCTAATAGATTCTTTCCCAGCTTTTGTTACATAAATTTGGATACTATCACTATCAGCATCAATAGAGTTTTCTACTAACTCCTTCACAACTGAAGAGGGGCGTTCCACTACTTCACCGGCGGCTATTTTCTCTGAAATATCTTGTTCTAATAAATTTATCCGTTCCATACTTAGTTCTATCCCCTTTCAATTAGGCTCAATTTAATTCGACTATTTGAGAGTTTTAGATGTATCAAAACAAGCATTCAAAGTGAAATTGAAGTTTTCTTGCTATCAACAACAGAATATAACAGCGCCTTCTATTAATCTCTAAATTTCTGAGCTTGCTCATATAGTTCGTACAACATGTCCAGTGCATCTTTTGGAGAAAGTTCGTCGGGATTAGTATTGTATATAGTTTCTATCAGTTTGTCTTTTTCCTGAGATAGATCATCTAAGGTCACCTGATAACCTGTCATGGGTATTTCCGTTCCAGTATCTCTACTCTCTAGATAGTGTAAAATTTCTTTGGCTCTTCCGATAACTTTTCTAGGTATACCAGCCAGTCTCGCCACTTGTACACCATAACTCCTATCTACGCCGCCTTTTTCAATTTGACGTAAAAATATCATATCTTCTCCTTCTTCTCTTACACTAACTGAGTAATTGATAACACGTGGGAACTCTTCAGCTAAATCAATTAGTTCGTGGAAATGGGTGGCGAAAAGAGTTTTACAAGCCACTTTATCTTCTTGGTGTAAGTATTCAACTACGGCTCTAGAAATAGATATCCCATCATAAGTG
>CAZKUS010000460.1:0-1878 GCA_964556025.1 uncultured Clostridia bacterium
TCTACATAGAACATCTCTTCATCATCGCACCAAAAGTCTCTGTAATCACTCTGTCTACCAACTATCTCATCACCGATGTCACCTGCGCCGTAAATATTACCCTGTGGGTCTACTACTCTAAAGCCAAATATATCATCCCAGTCATATCCGGCTCTTAGACCTCTTGTGGCAGATATTAGGCTGCCATAGTCAGTGTTGCCATACTCATCTGCTATCTCGAAGTATACTCTAAAAGTATCATCCTCTATATTGTGAAATCCACTTGCTTTGTCAGCCTTAATGCTATCTGCATCCCCAGGGAATGCAGATACAGTTATCACATCATAAAACAGATGTCTTTCATTTATTCTATCACTATCTACACTATTATCGTGATAGTCGTTATCTCTTCTCCAGGTACCAGCCACTGCGCGAAGTTCGTATTTTCCTTCTTTCTCAATATCAAATCTTACCTTAGCTTCGCCGTCTCTGTTGGTTTTTACTGTGTCGATTTTTTTCCAGCCTTTGTCCCAGTCTTTGTTGTTGCTTTTTTCTCTAATTTCGAAAACTACGTTTTCTCCTTCTACTTCCCAGCCAGTACCTCTATAGCCTGAAGATACGACTCTTCTGTCATCATATGCTGTTGCTTTAAGCTCGATGTCTTTGCCGGCTTTGATCCAGCCATCGTCAACACCGCTGTTTACTTTGTCTACTTCTAGCTCGATGTAGGCTATATCTTCCTTTGAACCAACATTAATTGTAGCACTGTCGATTCTGCGTCTTTCGCCCTGATCTTTGTAAAAATCCACATCAACTTCATCTGGTACAGTTGTTACTATCTCTAGTTCTACGTCACCTCTATTGTTCTCTACAACCACGAAGTACTCGTTAGCCTTGGCATTATTAACATCGAAGCCCTCACCGTGATAGTCGCTATTATACTTATTTACGTCATTTCGATCTTCTAGGTGAAGTATCTCTACTATATCGCCTGCATCTTCATCAATGTATGATGCATCCCCGCTAAAGATCACATAGAACATGATATGTCCATTCTCATCACCTTCGAATCTATTACCTCCAGAAACGCGAAATCTTAGCTCAAATTCTGAAGCCTCATCTACTTTTACGTTTTGGTCATAGTTTCTGATTCCACTTGCAGCAATACTGTAGCCAAAAGGGCTTACAGGCTCTTCTTCAACAGTTACAATAGCCTCCACGTCATCAGGAGAACCGTTCCAACCTTCAGGTAATTCCACTACGCCTACTGCATTATAGTCCCCCGCCTGATTAGCATTGTAGTCTTTTATGCTCCAGGTGATTGTCGCTTCTCCTTCTTCACCTTCTGTGCCGGTAACATTAACTGTACCTGCCAACTCTTCTATTACATCAGCTTCTTCTGTGCCAAATGGAACTGAAATATCAAAATCTACCTCTTCTGTTGATTCATATTGAGTTTCATCGGTAGCTAACACAACCCCGCTAAACATAGTAACAACCATTACCACTGATAACAACATAGATAGTATTTTTTTGTTTTTTGTTTTCATCTTTCATCTAGCTCCTTTAATTATTTTGTCCTTGCTTCTCACGCCTAGAAAACTCTATGCTTTCGCCATACGTCCATACCTTCACCCCCTTTAAGAGTTATAATACTGCATAAAAAAAGAGCAACCCCGAGTTGGGCGCTCCTTCTTAATCTACAGTAAACCCATCACTTTATATGGAAACTGCTTGCCTCGGTTATTTTGTTTTTGGTTTTCTAAAGATATTTCAATCTCTAAAGATATTATAGCATGATTACAAAATAAAAGCTATATATTTTCTTCAAAATTATTCAATATTTTTACTTTTACATACAGGTCCCTGCCCAAAGCTTAGTAAGGGCAGGGATCATCA
>CAZKUS010000461.1:0-1873 GCA_964556025.1 uncultured Clostridia bacterium
CCCATCTCCTGTATAAATTTGAACACATCCTTTATCCATTTCTCTCTCCTCCAATGCAATAATTTTTATTAATTGTTCAGCCCTTGAATAGGAGCAGGTCTTCTACCACCTCTGTCAAGGAGCGACGATTTGCGGCGTCCTTCATTAAACTTTTCTGGGTCTTTTATATCCATAACAGGTGCCCTACCTAAAAGACCTCCGTACTCTACCATATCCCCTGGTTTTTTCCCTGGAGCAGGGACTAGACGGGCTGCTGTAGTCTTCTTATTAATAACACCGATAGCCATTTCATCTCCGATGATATAGGAAATGGTTTCAGGGCTTATGTCTCCAGGAAGTGCTATCATATCAAGCCCCACTGAACAGACTGATGTCATTGCTTCAAGCTTTGAGAGTGAAAGTGACCCTCTATTTACAGCGTCTATCATCCCATTGTCTTCACTTACTGGAATAAACGCACCGCTTAATCCACCTACAGAGGTAGAAGCCATAGCTCCACCCTTTTTTACTGCGTCATTTAACATAGCGAGTGCAAGGGTAGTTCCATTAACACCAGTTGAAGTAAGGCCAATTTCTTCTAATATTTGGGCAATACTATCACCTTTCGCATTTGTAGGAGCAAGGGAGAGATCTAATATTCCAAAAGGAACACCTAACTTCTCTGCTACCCTTTTTCCCACCAGTTCTCCTGCTCTAGTAACTTTAAATACAGTCTTTTTGATAATATCTGACAGCTCATCTAGGCTTAAATCACTTTTTCCCTTGATAGCGCTCAGGACAACTCCTGGCCCGCTAACTCCTACATTTAGAGTGGCTTCTGATTCACCTGGACCGTGAAATGCACCTGCCATAAAAGGGTTATCTTCAACTGGGTTTGAAAATACTACTAACTTAGCTGCGCCAATCCCCCCCTGTTCCTTGGTAAGCTCAGCTGTTTCTTTGATAACTTCTCCCATATTTTTTACAGCATCTACGTTCACCCCTGACTTTGTGCTTGCTACGCTCACAGATCCGCAAAGTCTATCTGTATCTCTTAAGGTTTTAGGGATGGATGCTATCAAGTTTTTGTCAGTTTCTGTATAGCCTTTATGTACTAGAGCAGAAAAACCTCCTATAAAGTCAACACCTAGTTTTTCTGCGGTACTATCTAATCTTTTTCCTAAGCTTATGAAATCATCAACTGAAAAACCTCCACCAATTAGAGAAATGGGAGTTATAGAGATTCTTTTATTTACTACCGGAATCCCTAATTCATCTTCAACTTCTTGAGCTTTTGTCTTTAGATCATTACCTATTGATAGTATCTTTTCTTCAACTAGTTGCTCAGTTTTTAATGGGGAGCTATCTTTACAGTCTAGAAGGTTTATTCCGAGAGTTACTGTCCTTATATCTAAGTTTTCCATCTCAATCATTCGGATGGTTTCTAAAATTTCATTTGTCTCAAGGCCCATCTATAATTCACCTGTCTTTCTATTATTATTTTAAAGCCTGTGCATTTTTTCAAAGGTATCTTGGTGTTGAATTCTAATTTGAATGCCCATTTCTTCTCCGGCATGATTCAACTCTTCCTTTAAAGAGCTCAGGGATTTATCCGCATTTTCTAAATCTACTATCATTATCATGGTAAAGAACTCTTGCATTATAGTTTGACTGATATCTAATATGTTAACAGAGCTTTCTGCTAGAATATGAGATACGCGCGCTATGATTCCTATTCTATCTTTACCAATAACACTTACTACAGCTTTATTATTCATTAATCTTAACCTCCTTGATGTTTAAATCTAGAATATCATCTTCTGAATAATTTACTCTGATTATTCTACATACTTAACTTTATAACTATTTGCTTCACTTATCAAGCATTTTTATA
>CAZKUS010000462.1:0-1869 GCA_964556025.1 uncultured Clostridia bacterium
AGTGGCTACATCATAAATATAGGAAAAATAAACCCCAGCTAGAGCTGATATGACGCCAACCAAAGTAGATAGTAGTAACATGATTCTTAATTTGTCTGTTAGTAAAAAAGCCGTAGAAGCGGGGGTGATAAGCATAGCTACTACTAATACAACTCCTACTGTCTGTAATGAAGCGACAGTTACGATTGATAACAATAGCATCAATAAATAATGAATTTTATCAGTGGAAATGCCAATAGCTTTTGCCATTATAGGGTCAAAGGTCGATAAAACTAGTTCTCTGTAGAAAAAACCTATGCCAAGTAAGGCAATAACACCCATGCTACCAGTTAAAATAAGATCATTAGTTGATACTGCTAATACATTACCGAATAATATATGCCATAGATCAACTTCAGTACCATCTAGTGCTGTAATCATGACGATTCCTAATGCAAAAGCAGCAGTAAACAAAATTCCAATGGAAGAGTCATTTTTAAGTTTGCTATTTTGACTGACATACCCTATTCCTAAGGCTGTAATTACTCCTGTAAATACGGCACCTACAAAAAAGGTTATTCCCAAAAGATAAGAGATGACTACCCCAGGAAGAACGGCGTGAGAGATTGCTTCGCCCATTAAAGAAATCCCTCTCAAGATGATGAAACAACCCAGAATGCCGCAGATGATTCCGACCATAGTACCTGCAATCATAGCCTGTTGAAGATATCGATAACTCAATAAAGCTTCCCAGAATAATTCCATTTGTTCATTCCTCCTGGTGCAAATTAGACGCGGTTAACAAAGTTGTATCGGGTTAACCTGTTCTTATCACTATTACTATATGGGTAGGTATTGCATCTGGTGCTTGTCCATATTGAATTTGCTTTGGCTGTGTTAGAGTTAAATTTTAATAATTAATATTTATAATTTTCGGTTGAGCTGATTTTGTGTTGAGTTGATAATACATTTTAAAGAACAATCAGGAGAATTCAAATAATTATGGTTTAGAGATCATCCTTTATTGAATCTGTGGAATCTAGTCAATATATCTGGATTCTGATGTAAAAATTCTAAGAAATCTGATAGTATTTGAAAACTATCGTGGCTAATATGATGTTCAATGCGCTCTACTTGTTTTTGTAAATTCCCTCGTGCCCCCAATGTTTTTAAAAACTCCTCTAATAAGTTGTGTCGTTTCAATAAATAATCTCCCATTTGTAATCCTTTTTTTGTTAATTGAATTAAGCCATATTTTTCATATTTTAAGTAATTTTTATTGGATAGTTTTTTAATCATTTTAGTTACTGAAGCCGGCTTTACATTTAAACTTTCTGCTATAATATTAACTCTTGTATATCCTTCGTACTTGCTCAATCTATATATCATTTCCAAATAATCTTCCATACTGGGAGAAAGTTCATATTGTCTTTTCTGTTCATATCCTCTATCAGTGTAAAAATCAGTCATGTTAATTTCCTCCCGCCTTAAAAATGAATAACAACTAATAGATGAGCTATAATTAAAATTCATTGTCATTGTTAGTCTATTTTTGTAAAATATTAAGTAAGCAAGTAATTAATTGTAATAAATGCTATTTGTAGGTAGTTTTTGGACTGCATCTTATAATAATTACGAGAACCCACCGAAATAAAAAGATAGGTGATTCAATGAAATTAAATACCATCAGACAAAACCAGGCTTTTTCTACTAAAACATTGACAATAATTGCACTTTTCAGCGTTATTTCTTACCTAATAATGTTTATTGAAGTGAATGTACCTTTTATGCCGTATTTTCTTAAATTAGATTTTAGTGATATTCCAGCATTAATTTTGGGCTTTTCTTATGGACCGTTACCTGGGTTGTTAGTAGTACTTTTAAAAAACT
>CAZKUS010000463.1:0-1869 GCA_964556025.1 uncultured Clostridia bacterium
TCAAAGGATATCGCAGCCTTATCCGTGTGCCCCAAGGTTATCCCAGGGAATTTGTCCGGGGTGCCATTGCTGGATTGTTTGCTGTGCTCATTCAAAACGGGACAGCCAGTATTTTCGAAGTATTGGTGGTGGGGACCTATTTCTGGGTTCTGGTAGGTATGATTCATGCTGTACCCCTTATGTTTAGAGAGGGGGAGGGTTCATGAAAGTCACTCATTTGATCAGCGGTAGTGAAGCCGGTGGCTCTAGGTTTCAAGTGCTCAGCTTATTGGAAGAGCTGACAAAAAATCAAACTGGAAATCAAACTATAAATAAAACTATAAATAAAACTGAAAACAGAGCTGTTGGAGATATAGATGTGGAGCTAGTATCTTTAATGGAAGGACCATTAACTGAAGATGCTCGAGAGAGAGGCCTTCCCATCCAGGTCTTTCCTATGAAAAATATATGTGATTTTTCAGTTTTAAAGCCTTTGACCCGTTATTTAGCTGATAGTGGTTCTGATATTCTTCATACTCACGGGGTAAGGGCCAATTTTATCGGTCGGTTGACACAAAAATTTATGGCTACTGAACTGAAGCCCGTGTTATTTAGCACAGTTCATTCGTCAATATATTATGATTATAAAAATAGTTGGAAACGATTTATCTATCCACCCCTAGAGAAGAGTATGCGCGGGAGTGTTACCCAATTTATCGCAGTTTCCCAGGGGTTATATCGAGAATTGCAAAGTGACGGTATAGCAGAAGACCGGTTAAGTTTAATACCTAATGGAATTTATACTGACAAGTTTAACTCCAAAACTGGGGAAAAGAAGAGATCTGGTGTAGATTGTGTAGGTTCTGAAGATGAGCCGAGGTCATCTGGTGATATTTTGCGCAGTGAACTGGGTATACCGAAAGATGCTGGGGTGATCTTGAGTGTGGGAAGATTGGTTCCTGTCAAAGGGCACAGTTATTTGCTTCAAGGGTTTAGTCGATTACTGCAAGATGAGAACAATAAACAAAATGAGAACAATGGGCAAAATCTGTATCTGGTTCTGGTGGGAGACGGCCCCGACCAGGATAAATTGTCCCGGCAAGGGGAAGAGCTGTCAATTTCAGACCGGTTGATATTTGCCGGGTACCGAAAAGATATTCCTGATTTTTTTGACATGGCAGATCTGTTTGCCCTTCCGTCTTTAATGGAAGGGATGCCCATTATCTTGCTGGAAGCTATGGCGGCAGGGTTACCCCTGGTAGCTAGTGATGTAGGAGGAGTGCCGGAAGTGGTTACCCACGAACAAACAGGATTATTGGTACCTTCAGCAGATCCCGATTCTTTGGCTGATGCTTTGGAGAGGCTTTGGCAGTCGGCTGAGCTTCGGCATAACTTGAGCGGTACTGCTCGGGATGTAGTTGAAGAGGAATATCACTTTTCACGAGTGGTGAATGATACGTTGGAACTTTATCAGCAAACTTTGCGTTAGGCTGTATTAAAGTTGGATGTTGATAGATATAACAGCGCTTTCGTTAACTTCAACACTTTATTTAACCTGAAACAGGAAGGAGCAAAAGTATGAAGGTTTTGATTACAGGTGGAGCAGGGTTTATCGGATCTCACCTTGCTAAAATGTTGCTTAATAGAGGTATGTCTGTGATAATTTTGGATGATCTGTCTACTGGAATGGTGAAAAATGTTCCGGAAGGTGCAGTGTTCTATCAACGTTCCATTACTGATCATATTACTGATATTTTTGACAGTGAGAGACCGGACAAAGTTATCCACCTGGCGGCTCAGGTCAGTGTGGCTAAATCTCTGGAAAACCCTACAAAAGATGCAGCTGTTAATATCATGGGAGGATTGAATTTACTGAAACAGTGTGTCAAT
>CAZKUS010000464.1:0-1866 GCA_964556025.1 uncultured Clostridia bacterium
TCCAGTTCGGAAAATAATATATTAATCTGCCCTTCTTTTATTCCCTCCCGCTGCTGTACTTCCACTTCATAGGTGAACTCCTGACCACCTGCTATTACAGCTGACTGAAAACCGGGAAACATTTCCTGTTCCCAGGCCAGAATAGTTTGCCCCGAGCTAAAAAGTCCGAAAAATAATATGAGTGTAAAAACAAAACTAAGAATTAAAAATTTAAAGAAGAAATTCCTGTTCATCAATTTTATCACGACCTTTCTCATTTTTCGTTTTATTTTAGATTCCACATTTTAGATTACTAAGCGAATATAATTCTTCGACAAATCTGTTTACCGAAGCGTTTCTATGACAGTGATTATATTTTCTATGTTTCATCACATTATACTTAATGGTTGCACTGCATAAAGTTGATTTAATAATAAATCGGAATTATAATCGCAGTCATATTAAGGATCATATCAGTCAATTTGTCGGTAAAATTACTTTTCGCAGTACAACCACTTAATAGATTGCATAAAGTTAACTTTGGAGGTTTTGTTTGAATAGTCAAACAATTTAACCCTGTAAAACAGCAGGAGGCAGCAAATATGCGCCTCCTGTTTAACTGAAAGAAATATAATAAGTTTATTAATAATATAATTAATTCTAACTATAATTAACTCCCTATAGTTAACTCCGACGATATGATAATTGCCTGATCTATTTAATATGATAATTTTTTAATCTATAACTGCACTGGCTGCACTGCATAAAGTCGATATTGCCAGATTATCGAAGTAAAGATTCCGTACATATCAATGATCCTTTCAACTAATTAACTAAAATTTCCATAACTATAAAGTGAATTTTCGCAGTTAAATCATCTATTTATTACAAATTATTACAAATAGTCTAATCTTTATCAGGATTTACATCTGTAACTTTCTTTGTTATTTTTTCTTCCACTTTCTCATCAAACCTTTCTTCCTGTTTTATAATTACTTTAGTTTTGCCCCAGCGATCTCCCAGCCGGCGATTTTGAGCATCGGTAAGAAGAAATATCAGTTCTATAATGGCAAAAATGAGTCCAATTATGGGGCCTATTATCCAGCCCAGCAGAGGTATTATAGCCACAAAACTTCCTATGGTTAACGGGATATTTCTTTTGGCGGATATTGATAGATCAACCACCTTGTCCTCCAGCGAGAGAACCTCGATATTCATAATTTTTTTGCCCACACTTTTATTTTTCCATTCCTCCTCCTTAAAAAGTTGATAGGGCAGACCATCCTTGAGCAAAAGGTAAAGAACACTTATTATGCCTCCAACAATTGGGATAAATACAAATACCCAGCCCACCAGCGCATCGATCAAGGCAGCGATAAATCTGGCAAATAATGGAGCCTTCTGATGTTCATTAACATTTTGAACGGGTTTTTGGTAATCCCGGCTATTTTCTTTTTCTTCCATGTATTCAGCACCCCCAGATTAAATTAATGTTCATTAAACTTAGCTTTAAGCAGAACTGTCGGCATAAATAACAGTCCCTAATTGAATTTTATTTGTATTTCAAGCCAGAGGAAAATCCTCTTCCTCCATTTCCTCCCACTTTCTTAATTTATAATCTGCTTCGGGAAACCCCTCCTGATCCAGTGCTTCACTGAGGAGATTTACCAGTTCTAAAAAACTGCGAAAATAGCATACTCTTCTAAAATCTTTATCCAACCACTCTATTTCACCCTGTAAAGTTGCATGCTGGCGAAAATCAACTCGAATCAAAAAATAACTGGAATTAATGCCATCTTTTATTTCCCGGGCCATTTGCACTCCCCCCAATTTATATATATATTTTCTTCTGACCGGCTTTTAACCGTCTGTGAGCTGCTCGTGCGA
>CAZKUS010000465.1:0-1860 GCA_964556025.1 uncultured Clostridia bacterium
GCAGAAGCTGGCCCCGGGGCAATAGTTGAATTTGGTATGTTAATTCTTACTTTAGCAGTAGCTGTTGCTATTCATATTGGGGTAATCTATCTATTAATTATCATGACAGGATTTGTCGGACAGTCTCCTATTAAATTTTTAAGTGGTAGTAAAGATGCAATATTAACTTCTTTTGCTACTAGATCTAGTGGAGGTACATTACCAATAACTATGAAATGTGCCGAACACGATTTGAAGATCGAAGAAAGAGTCTACAGTTTCAGTTTACCATTAGGAGCCACTATTAATATGGACGGTACTGCCATGTATCAGGGTGTATCTGCCATTTTTGCCGCTAACTTAATAGGTCAGACTTTGACCATAGGAGAACAGTTGAGTGTAGTAGTAATTACTGTCCTTGCAAGTGTTGGTACAGCAGGAGTACCTGGATCAGGGCTAATAATGCTGACAATGGTTTTGACTCAATTAGGACTTCCGCTAGGTGTAGTTGCCTTTGTTGCTGGTATTGATCCTATCTTAGACAGAATCAGAACAATGAATAACGTCACAGGAGACCTGGCTGTTACAACATTAGTAGCTAAACTAAATAATGCAGTAGACTTTACAAAGGGAGCCTGGGTAGGAGAATCAAGTGTTGATAAATCTACCTCTTCAGATCAAGATGGATAGTAATTATAGTTTTCCAACAATTTAAATTGTAATATTAAGATTTTATTAATATAAAATGCCGTGATTGAATTTGAGATTCAAGCACGGCATTTTTGTGGTTTCGTTGTATTTGCACTTTTTGGTTATTGCTGTTAAATGAAAGACTACTGCTGTTGCTGTTGAGCCTTGCGCTCTGCGTGCACACATGCTGCGTAGTGACCTTTTGCTCCGTCTTCGCCGCCTACATGAACTAAACCTGGTTCTCTTTCATGGCATTCATCTATTGCCTGAGTACAGCGTGGGACGAACCTGCAACCTTTTGGTAAATTGATCTGATCTGGAATTTCACCTTTAATTTTGGTACCTTCCCGCTTAATATCTGGATCAGGTATTGGAACTGATGCAATTAATGCTTGGGTGTAAGGATGAGCAGACTCGTCAATAACTTTATCTGTAGGTCCGATCTCAACAACTTTCCCTAGATACATAATCATAGTTCTATCACAGATATATTTCATCGTAGACAAGTCATGAGATACATATAACATTGATAGACCTAGTTCATCTCTGAAATCTTTGAGTAAATTTAAAATTCCAGCTCTTATAGAAACGTCTAACATGGATACAGGTTCATCGGCTACTATGATACGTGGGTCTAAGACAATTCCCCTGGCAATGGCCACTCTCTGTCTTTGTCCACCAGAGAGTTCATGGGGAAAGCGGTTCATATAAGATTCTGGTGGTCTGAGCTCAGCTCTATAGAGTGCTTCTTTTACCTTTTCGTAACGAGCTTTTTCATCTTTCCAACCATTAATTCTCAGTGGCTCTTCAATGGTTCTTTTGATGGTAAAGCGTGGATTTAAAGTTTCATAAGGGTCCTGGAAAATCATTTGACAGTATCTGCGAAAATCTTTCATTTGTTTAGAATTCAGGGTACTGATATCAGTATCTTCATATAGAATTTGTCCGTCAGTAGGATCCTGTAATTGCGTTATCAGTTCCCCTGTGGTTGTTTTTCCTGAGCCACTTTCTCCTGCTAGTCCTAATATTTCTCCTTCTCGTAGTGTAAATGATATATCATCTACAGCCTTAACAGATTTTTGTTCTCTTTTAAGCAGTTTATCAAGAATTCCACCTTTGACGGCGAAGTGTTTTTTTAAGTTATTAACTTTAATAGCTGCTTTTAGATTATATTCAGTATTTGTTTTATTC
>CAZKUS010000466.1:0-1859 GCA_964556025.1 uncultured Clostridia bacterium
ATTAAGATAGGGGGCGGTGACTAACCGCCGTCCCTCTTACACCACCGAACATACGGCTCCGAATACGGCGGTTCCAATTATGTCTGACGTAAGAATTCATATCTAGCCACAAGGCTTTTAAGCCCTAGACCGGCCCAATAGGTTCGGTCTAGGGTTCTTTTTAGTATTGGACTATTAGCTATTCGCCAGTAAGCTTTTCGGGAGTTCCCCCACTCATATGCTTTCCGTGGGTTTACTCCAAGTGAGATAAGATTCTTAACTTTTGTTCGTGGAAGTCTCCATTCCTTCCACCTAATCATTCTCAACCTGCGACTTAACCATGATTCGAGACTCTTTAGTTTGCTTGGAGTATCAATTAGTTGATAATAGCCAATCCATCCTACCAGGTAGCGATTTAGTTGCTCTATTCTTTTCTGCATACTAATTCTGTCCTTGCGAGATGTCAGTTGTTTAATTTTGGCTTTGAAACGGTCAATTGTTTGTTTAGCTAATCGTATCTTAGGGTTCTTTTTGTGAGAAGTGAAGCTAAATCCCAATAGCTTACGCTTCCATGGTCTATCAACCGCACTTTTCTCTTTGTTTACTTTTAGTTTGAGTTTCTTTTCAATAAAGGTTGTAATAGAGTGCTTTATTCTTTCGCCTGCTCTTTCGGATTTCACATAAATATGAAAGTCATCAGCATATCGAACAAATTTATGACCTCGCTTCTCAAGTTCTTTATCTAGTTCATCCAATACTATGTTTGAAAGTAACGGGCTTAATGGACCACCTTGGGGCGTCCCTTCTGTGTTTGGACTGACTAAACCCTTTTCCATAACTCCTGCTTGGAGATATCTACGGATTAATTTGAGTAGTTGTTTGTCTTGAGTTTCCTCTGATAGTCTAGCCATGAGTCTGTCATGATTAACCTTGTCGAAAAACTTCTCTAAGTCCATGTCTACTACCCAACGATATCCTTCTTTGATGTATTCCTTTGCCTGGTTAACTGCATCATGCGCCCTCTTTCCAGGGCGAAAACCATAACTGTATTCCGAGAACGTTCCATCGAATAGTATAGATAGTTGTTGGGCTATTGCCTGTTGGATGAAACGATCTGTTACTGTAGGGATACCTAACTCCCTAGTCCCTCCACCTGGCTTCGGGATTTCGACTCGGCGGACAGGTTTCGGTTGATAGGTACCCGACAGAATCTGTTCACTTATTTCAGTCCAGTTTTGATTGAGATGCGCTCGTAAGGATTTGACGAGCATCTTGTCAACACCATGACTGCCTCTGTTCTTTTCTACCCTCTTCAGGGCTTCGTCTAGATTCTGCCGTAACATGATCAGTTTCAACATTAGATATGACCTCCTGCGTGAATCATTCATCCTCTTGTGCCACCTGTACTCTCCACCCTCCTCAAGTCCCACGTGGAATTCACCACTTCCTCCTCAAGGTAGGTACTTTGTTTTCTGCTTCTTTGAGACAGATGAACGCCTGGTGATGATTCTCCATAATTGGTTCGGTCCTTCCTTGATATCTTAAGCTATCAAGTACTATGACCCCTGCTGACGTCTGCTGTTCAACATAGTCTCTCGACCATGCTTACCACCTATCTGTGGCGTTCCAGCAGATTCTCCCCGGGTAAGAGCATAAACTTTCTTTCCATATCCCCGCCTCATTTACTCGGTAACATCTTCGGTAGTAAGGACTTTGTCTTGTATAGCAGACTCATCCAATGTTACCTAGCCTTGTATGAGATTCGTGTTCCTCGGGTCGGAAATTTGCCGCCGACTTCCTTCAGATGATAGAGTCACCTCTACCACCCTTGTCTTAAGCTACAGCTACTACTACCTTCGCTGTTCGGGACTTTCACCCTA
>CAZKUS010000467.1:0-1854 GCA_964556025.1 uncultured Clostridia bacterium
ATAATTAAACAAATTGATATAGTTTTCCTCTATTTTTTGCTACTAATTGTATTGTTTTTTTTTATAATTATAAAAAAACTTTATATTTAGCCCGTCTTAATGGTAACGAGTGTGATTTATAATTTTTGGAGATAAATAAAATTTTTGGGAGGAATATTGAAATTTTTGTCGAATAAATAATCAAGAACAGATTGTTCTGTAAATAACAAAAGGAGGGAAATATTTTGAAGAGAACTATTTTTAGTACGGTTTTTGTGTTTGCATTAAGTTTGATTATGGTTTCAGGAGCTATGGCATTTGGGGTGAACTTAGATGATGTACCCGATGGCAGCTACACTGGTGTAGGAGAAGGATTTAATGATGACATTGAAGTGGAAGTAACAGTAGACGCAGGAGAGGTTTCTGACATTGAAGTATTAGCACAGGATGAAACTCCTGAATACTGGGAAGATGCAGAACCAACTGTAGATGACATTTTAGCAGCTCAAAGTACTGATGTAGACGTGGAAACTGGTGCAACTGAATCTAGTGAAGCTATCGTAGAAGCAGTTCAAGACGCCTTGGCTGGAGAAGAAGTAGAGGAAGAGGAAGAAGTAGATGAAGAAGAAGAAGAGGAAGAAGAAGATCTGCCAGAAACAGGTGGCGGTGTACTTCCAATGCTTCCCGCAATTGGTGGAGCTGTAGCAGCTGGTGGTGCAGCTATTTTAATTAAGAAAAGGAAGTAATTTGTGGATATTACTTATATAATTTAGATAATCAGGACGATAAGGGTGAGGTACATTGCAAAATCAGATTATAACTGCAGTAAAAAATCAGATAAACAAAATGATTGAACGATTTGTACAAATCAAGCTCAAATTTGTAGAATACAGAAGAGAATTACGCAAGTATCTTACTGAACTTGATCGAGCTCAAGTTATTGGTTTGATTTTAGTGCTGGCCGGGATTTTCCTGGCCAGCTTTCCTTATATTCAAAATATTTATTATCAAAGAGTGCAAGAGGCTGAAGTTGACAGAATGCTAGATGAACAAAAGTCTGAACAGACTAGTAGTTTTGAATCTAGTGAAAATGTACAAATAAGATCAGAGCCTAAGAATCATCGAGAATCAGAAGGGTACCAATCATTAGAAACACTTAGTAATGAACAGGAAGACCCGGTTTTAAAAACTGAAAATGAGCGGGGTATAAAAGGTGAATTCGCTTATGACCTGGAAGAGGGAGAAGGATTAATTGAGATACCTAAAATAGATTTACATCTACCTGTGGGTTACGGAGTAGAGTTGTCAGACCTGGAAACAGGTCCTGGATTCTACCCGGAAAGTGGTAAACCGGAAGAAGGGAACGTCTCTATAGCAGGTCATAGAACAACTTATGGAGCTCCGTTTAACAGACTTGATGAGTTAAATTCAGGTGATGAAATTATACTGCATTACCAAGGAGAAGAATTAGAATATGAAGTTAAAGAAAGCTTTGATACTGCAAGCAATGATTGGAGCGTTATAGAAGTTACTTCCTCACCAAAATTGACCTTAACTACATGCCATCCTCCTGGTTCAGCTGAAAGACGATTAATTGTTAGAGCCAACTTAGTCAATTAATAATATTAAACAAAATACTTTTAAGTCTGAAATGACAGCACTGTGTTAGCAGTGTAAACTATAGGAAAATCAAGGGTGTGCTGAATAACAAAAGTCGCACACTTTTTTTATTAGTGTTGTCATAATCTATTACTGAAGTTAATATTTTATCTGGGATGAGCCTTATCGTAATAATTATACAATTTTCATTTTATTGTGGTACAATACAGTGAAGACAAGTATTGCTATTGTTATCAGTAACTATATGTGTTAATG
>CAZKUS010000468.1:0-1854 GCA_964556025.1 uncultured Clostridia bacterium
CTAATATTTAATTTAGTAATGTTCTCACCTATCAGCTTATTGGGAGTCACATTCAATTGTTTAGCCAGATTGTGATTTATATGGTTAATTTTACCTTTCGAGTCAGCGGACAAGAGACCATCAGAGGAAGATTCAATTATGGCATACAGCTTTTTGTTAGTCACTTCTAGTTCATGGGATTTTTCCAGTAGTTTCAGTTGATTTTCAATGGAACTTACTGCAGCAACCACCATACCTAGGGTATGCGGATGCTTTTTGTGAGAAGGGCCCGACATATTCAAAACTCCCACAACTTTACCTTGAGCATCGAAAATAGGGCATGAAGAGCATGTCCAGCTATGATGACTGATGCAGTAATGTTCCGGGCCTACTACTTGAAATGGTTTTCCGTGATTTAGTGCCAAAGCAATACCATTAGTCCCCACTTGGTCCTCGTTCCAGTTGCAGCCGATGTCAAAATTGAGGTGGCGTGCATTGGTTAGTACTTCATTGTCACCTACTTCATTTAAAATGTATCCATAACTGTCAATTAGATTAACTACAAATCCAGACCCCTTCACTGATTTATAGAGAGTTTCCATTTGTGGTTTGGCTATATTAATTAGCTGCTGATTTTGTTTTCTGCGTTTAGTTATTTTTTGACCACTTAATGGCTTCCCAAGACCATCATAGGGATCTACTCGCTTTTGTTTGCATTTTTTCCACGATTCCAGTACATAGGAGGGAATTTTCTCAACATCTATAGGTTTATCATTGATAAAGTTGTAATGCTGTTCTTTGATAAACTGGATGTAATCAGTGATATTATCACCTCCTCAGCAGTTGAATATTTTGAATAATCAATCTAGTTATAACTTTTGGACTGCTTTTGTCTACAATTCATTATATTATAACTTTAAAAATATTGAAAGTCGGTTAAAACTTCTACACCACAAAATTGGCAATAATCGCGGCAACTAAAATGCCTGGTAGTAAGTTGGCGATCTTGATATTGGTTATTTCTAGTACATTTAGCCCTATGGCCATAATCATAAGGCCGCCCACAGAACTCATTTCCGCCACCACTTCATCAGCTAGAAAGTCAGAAACACCGCTGGCGAATACAGCTATGAATCCCTGATAAATTAATACGGGAAGGGCTGAAAAGGCCACTCCCAGACCTAAGCTGGAGGTAAAAGCAATAGCTGTGGTCCCATCTAATACTGATTTAGTATACAAAATCTCGTGATTACTGTTTAGCCCACTTTCTAATGATCCCACTACGGCCAAAGCGCCCACACAGTATATTAAGCTGGCAAATACAAATCCTTCAGTAAACTGCCCTTCTTCACTTCCGAATTTAGATTTAAGTGAATTACCGAATGAATTTAATCTGTCTTCTATCTTGCCCATTTCACCCAGGATGCCACCCAGGACTATGCTGAATACTACTATGAGAATTTCTTCACTCTCAAAGGCCATGGATACCCCTAGGTAGATAACTACAAGACCTACTCCCTGCATAACAGTTTGTTTCATCTGATCAGGGATCCCTTGTTTTAAGACTAATCCCAATATCGCACCGATTATAATAGCCACAACATTTACCACAGTTCCCTGCAGTGCGTCTCCTATTTCAAATAAAAACGGCATGTCCACCCACCTCTCTTTTTCATTTACTGTTGGGATTTATTAAAGTTCAATGGAAGATTTAAGCTATTCCAATATTACATGAATTTATTAGTTAAAGCAACAGATTACAGCAATTAAAGTATACGCGCTAAATTGTTTTAATAAGGTTTAAATAAAGGCTGTGTTAAAGTTGAATGTTAATAGCAATATACACTTCAATTGAACGTATTATGCGATTTAACA
>CAZKUS010000469.1:0-1846 GCA_964556025.1 uncultured Clostridia bacterium
AGTTCTACGGGTTATGTAACAGCCGAAAGTGAAGTCAGTTGTTATATAGATGCTTATTATGAAGATAAATTTGATTATTGTAGTTTGACTGTAGAAACTGATAGACCTGATGATTTTGAATGGGATATAGAAAAAGTAAGTGGTGAAGAAGTAGAAGTAACAGCTAATGAGTGGACTAGATTACAAGATAGAGTAAATGAATTTAGAGAGTATGAAGGTTTAAGCACAGTTAGTTTTATTAGTGTCAGTGAAGGAGATTATATAGAAGCTGATCATTGGAATGAAGTTAGAAATGCTATTGATGATATGAATCCTCCTACTTCACCACCTGGAGAAGTAACAGGAGGTAGTAATGGAGATTATCATGTAGCAGATGATTATAATCTAATGAAGGATTCCTTAAATAGTATTGAATAAATAAAATATAATTTAATTTAAGGAGGATTAATTTGGAAAATTTTTATTATAAATTTGACAAAAGTTCATTAAACAATTTATTAAATTTCTTGGATAGAGTTGACTATAAAGGTTTGAATGAGGTAAAAGCATTAAATCAAATTATAAATATTTTAGAAAATCCAATTGATGATAAAGCCAAAAACAAAAAAGAAAATGAAAATAAAACGGAGTGATTAATTATTGGAATTTAAAGAATATGCTTTTATGAAAGAAGAGTGTTTGAAGAATGTGGGTTATACAGAGAACTTTCTTAAAAGAAAAGTTAAGCAGAAGATTAAAGATGAGGGTTATTCTCCCGATGATTTTGAGTTTAAATATGAAACCAAAGAGGCTTCAGAAGATACCCCACAATCTAAGTTGGAAGACTTTGATATTATTGTTTATTGTACTGCTATAAAGAAAGATTAATATAAAATGTGAATTTTATTTTAAATTTTGCCTTCAAACAAGGTAGGATAAAAGAGAATACAAGAGATATAAAGAGATTGAATTATAATTCAGTTTTTATAGTAAAAAGAGGTGAGTTTTATAAATGAGTGTTTTTGATTTTAAAGACCCAGTGATTTATCAACGAAGAACACAACCTTATCCAGAAATAGAAGAATCACATGTAATACCAGAACAAGCTAAAATTTTATTAAGTGAAGTGCCATCTAAATTTGAAAATATAGAAGTAAAAAATAAAGATACGGATGAAGTTTATTATTTAATTGAAGAAGGTTCTCCTGATGAAAATCAGGTACATATAAATTATTTATATGGAATATTAACTTTTGATGATAGTCAAATTGACGAAGAAGTTTCAGTAACTTTCTATGGTACAGGTGTTTTTTATATACCAGCTCAACGTGTTTTTACTAAAAAAGGTACTGAGGATATAGAAGAAACTCTTCAAGATTTAGTAGATGATGTTAATGAGGCAGAAGATAAACGCCAATCTAATGAACAAGACAGACAAGATGCTGAAGATACAAGAGAAACGAATGAGCAAGATAGAATTGAAGCAGAAAATGAGAGACAAGATGCTTATGATTCAAATTTGATGATTTGGCAAACACCTGTTGATACTTACGATGATATTAATTCTACATATTCCGATCCAGAATTAGGTTGGTGTGTTCAAACTTTAGATAATAATGAAGTATATAGATATGATGGTGATGAGTGGGTTTATTTTGGTAAATTTAATCTAGATGGAGCAGTTACTCAAGCAGAGTTTGATGAACATACGGCAGAAGAAACGCCCCACGAAGATGCAAAAGTAATTTCTGCCCTAGACAAAATTAATTTAGGTGGACTAAATTATATAGATAATGAAGAAATAGTACAAAGAGTATTGCTATAAGGTGAGGATATAGGCGACCTCAATGCAGGGCAACAGATTAGA
>CAZKUS010000470.1:0-1844 GCA_964556025.1 uncultured Clostridia bacterium
AAATCTTTATCAGTTTTTTCTATTATTTGTTCACTTAAAGCGGCTCCAGTAACAGCATTATTTATTTTTGGTCCAATGGAGTTAATGTCTCCACCAGTTCCTGTGGCCATTACTTGATAACCTTGTTGAATATAGTACTCTTTCATTCTGTTTTCTTCTTCCCTGTCTAAAGTTAAAGCTAATTGCATTGCAACTCTTCCTACTCTATTGTCATTATAATCAGACACATTATTACCTCCTCGAATTAACTATCAAATTTACTGCTACTTAGTATTAACTGTGTCAACATTATACCGCGAATCATTCCTTTTTTTCAACTAATCTAAGTTTAAATTAAACATAATAATTTTTATCACAGGAAAAACTAGTTGAAAACCTTAATATATTTAGGAGGAATAATCCATGAACAGAGATCTAGAAATACATTATCATCAAATTAATGATAATACCCTTTATCTTAACAGTGAAATAATTGACAGAAGTAAAAAACCGGGGAATTTTGTCAGGATACCATATGAATACCAGGCTAAGGTCTAGCCTGGTATTCACTACTAAAACCTCTATTTATATTTCTCTTTTATCGCCAATCAATTTTTTCTAGAATGACATTGGACCTTGTCGCCATGCCATCTCCAAACTCATGGGGGTAACTAATATGAATAGCTATCACTCGATCAGATATATTCCCTAAATAGAGAGAACCAGACAGTTCTTGTGTAAAGTAGATACCATAATCGGACAATTGTAACGAACTATTTGATAAACTAGGCGCGTATTCATCTCCTACTTCTTCCAATTTAATTTCTAATTTTTCAGCTACATCTTCTAAGTCCAGATCATCTAGGTTGTACTGTTCATGAAATAACAATAAACTGACTTGGGCGCGATACTCAGGTTGATCTTGAAAATTTGCGTAAAACATAAATTTATTGCTTTCATCAACGGACTCATTATCCATTTTCATATCTACAGGATAATAAGTGATCAAACCATGATCTGCTTCGTTCTCTACTACTTCACTGCTTCTAAAAAGCTGTAGTTCCATCTCTTCTTCCATTCCTTCAATCATTACCATCTCTGTTATAGTTTCAGGTAGTTCTGAAAACTCATCATTGTCGTTCTGTTTTTCTTTTTCATCATTTTGTTCTCTCTGCTCATCCTCATTGTTTGACGTACTTTCTTTTTCTTCTACTTCTTGATTTGCACACCCAGCAAAAGATAAAAGCAAGACAAGAACAATGGCAAAGACAACTACAGTTAGGTTAATAAATCTTTTGAACCCATATTCAGTTTTATTCATCTCAGTCATCTCCTTTGATAACTTATTGGTACAGATATTATACCACAATCCCTGACAGAAAAGCTTATCTTATATCAGTTTTAATCATAATTAAACTGATATTTTAACTCCCGATTTATAGACAGTGTTAATTTTATTGACATTATCGATATCTTCAAGGGGATTAGCATCTAAGACCAGTAAATCAGCTTGTTTACCAGGAGCAAGTGTTCCTACTTGATCAGAAATGCCCAATAACTCTGCTCCTTTTGCAGTGGCAGCTTTGATGGCATCTATAATTCTCATACCATTTTTAACCATTAAGGTGAGTTCGTAACTGTTTTTACCGTGTTCATTAAATGGTGTCCCGGCATCTGTTCCCATGGCAATATCCACCCCGGCTTCATAAGCCATTTGGAAGCTCTTGACATGGTCGTTTTTAATAGCATCACTTTTTGACACAGCATGTTCAGGAAGACCTGCTTCTCTTCCTTTTTCTGAAATCCAGTGTGGTGCTGCTAGAGTGGGAACCAAGAACACATTATTTTCTTTCATCATTCTGCTA
>CAZKUS010000471.1:0-1843 GCA_964556025.1 uncultured Clostridia bacterium
AAGATAATTACGCATATCAAAAATTCGCCCGGGCGGTGATAGGCACAAATAATATTGATCATTGTGCCCGCCTCTGACACGCTCCTACAGTGGCCGGTCTGGCCACACAGTTTGGTAGTGGTGCTATGACTAACAGCATTGGAGAAATAGAAAATACGGACACTATTTTTGCCATAGGCACAAATACTACTGAAGCACATCCCATTATCGCTCAAAAAGTATTCAAAGCTCAAAACAAAGGGGCAAGTTTGGTTGTCGCTGATCCTAGGAAAACTGAATTGGCAACAAAAGCCGATGTTTGGCTGCGACCTCTTCCGGGAACCAACGTAGCCCTTTTAAAAGGTATGATGAAAGTGATCTTGGATAATAATTTGGTAGATGAAGAATTCATAGAGAAAAATACAGAGAACTATGTAGAATTTAAAGCTAGTATTGATAAAGTTTCCCTGCAAGATGTGGCGGAAACTACCCAAATACCTGTTAAAGAAATTGAAAAAGCAGCTAAATTGTACGCTGAAAGCAATAAATCATCTATTCTATATACTATGGGTATTACTCAGCATACCACAGGTACTGATGGGGTTTCTTCCATAGCCAACTTGGCTATGATGACTGGTAATATCGGACGTGAAAGTACTGGAGTAAATCCTCTCAGGGGCCAAAACAATGTACAGGGAGCCTGTGATTTGGGAGGTCTTCCCAATGTCTTTACTGGTTATCAAAAAGTTACTGATCCGGAAGCTGTAGATAAATTTAGTCAAGAATGGCAAGTTGATTTGAATGACAATCCAGGTACACCTGTGACTGAAATGATGAAGTCCACAGGTGATCAAATTAGAGCCATGTATATCTTAGGTGAAAATCCTATGGTAACAGAGGCTAACCTAGGTCATATATCTGAGGCTTTAGAAGAGCTAGATTTCTTGGTAGTTCAAGACTTATTTTTGACTGAAACAGCTGAAAAGGCAGATGTCGTTCTCCCAGCTTGCTCTTATGCAGAAAAAGAAGGTAGCTTTACCAATACCGAGCGGCGTGTTCAAAAAGTGAGGCCGGCTGTAGATCCTATCGGAGAAAGCAAACCAGACTGGCAAATTATGACAGAACTTTCTTCCTATATGGGCTATCCCATGAATTATAATTCTCCTAAAGAAATTATGGAAGAAATTCGTCGAGTTACTCCCAGCTATCAAGGGATATCCTATGATAGAATTGAAAATGATGGAGTTCAATGGCCTTGTCCGTCTGAAGAACACCAAGGGACTCCGTATTTACACAAAGACGGAAACTTTGCTAGAGGTAAGGGTGAATTCCAGGTAATTGACTATCAAGAATCAGCTGAAATTGCCGATGAAAATTACCCCTATATATTGACAACAGGGCGTATGCTGTATCATTATCATTCTACATTAACAAGAAAGGTAAAAGAGTTAAATGAAGAAGCACCTGAAGCGCAGATTGAAATAAGCTGTCAGGATGGTGAAAAACTAGGGGTTGAATCAGGGGATTTAGTTAAAGTTTACTCTCGCCGCGGTGAGGTTAATACTGTAGCTTTTGTTACAGAAAAAGTCGCTCCAGGGGTTGTGTACATGAGTTTTCACTACAAAGAAGCGGCGGCCAACCGTTTGACCAATGATGCACTTGATCCTCAAGCTAAGACTCCAGAACTAAAAGTTAGTGCAGTACAAATTGAAAAAATTAAATGAAGTACTTTAGCTACTACAGTTAAATGACTAACTTAATAATGACCTTTGTTCAAGAACCTTTCCGACATTCTTTTGTTGGAAAGGTTCTTTTACATTTTTGGAAAAAATAATTTCCGACTTTGGACTTATATAAACGATTT
>CAZKUS010000472.1:0-1843 GCA_964556025.1 uncultured Clostridia bacterium
TCTTGTTATTTTGCAGGAATATCTGAAGTTACGTAGAAAATAAAAATATATAAAAAAGCATATACACAGGATGGCGAAATTTACTGGCTGGTTTTCTGTATAAAAGAACGATATGATTGAACCGAAGAAGTTAAGGGCTGTATTTTTAAATTTTGGACACTTTAGAAAAATTTGTGAATTCAATGATTCAATGTGTATTTAATCTGTTTGAGAGAATTATTTTGAAGGAGGCATAGCTATGAGTGGAAAAAATCCGTTTGAAACCGCACTGGCCAGCCTGCAAGAAGCTGGTGAACGCGGTGGTATCAATGAAGATGTGATTAGGTATCTTTCTAGACCGAAAAGAATAATAGAATTTACAATTCCTCTGAAAATGGATAATGGAGAACTTCGGTTTTTTACAGCATATAGGGTACATTACAATGATGCTCTAGGTCCAACCAAAGATGGCACTAGATTTGTGCCAGATTTAAACCTAGATGTTGTAAAAGCGTTGGCTTTTTGGATGACTGTTAAACATGCAGTTGCCGATATTCCCGCTGGAGGCGGCAAAGGTGGAATTGCAGTAGATCCTTCTGAACTTTCTCAGTGGGAAATGGAAAGACTTTCTCGTGCATATATTAGGAAAATGCCCGTAAAAGGTGCTTGGTCTGACGTACCTGGTGCGGATATTGGCACAGATGCACAAACTATGGCGTGGATGCTAGATGAGTATGAAGAGATTTCTGGTTTTCATAGTCCTGCTGCTATGAATGATAAACCGTCGGAAGTAAATGGTACTTTAGGTAGTGCAGAAGCCACTGGTCTGGGAGCATTTTATGTTACTAAAGAGGCTGCCCGACAATTAGAACTTCCTCAAGATAGCCGTGTGGTAGTTCAAGGGTTTGGTCAAGTTGGTGCTACTTTAGCTCGCCTAATGTACGATGCCGGTTACTGTGTGGTAGCAGTTAGCGATATTAAAGGTGGAATATATAACCCCGAAGGCTTAGATATCCCCGCAGTAGAACAGCATGTAGCTGATACCGGTTTTGTCACTGATTTCCCCGGAACCACTCCTTTAGACAATCAAGAGACCCTGACCACTGATTGTGAAATATTAATCCCTGCAGCTGTGCAAAGTGTTATCACAGAACAAAATGCTTCAGATATAAAAGCTAAACTCGTCATGGAAGGCGCAAACGGTCCTGTCACTGTCAAAGGAGAAGAGATTCTTCTGGAAAAAGATGTGACAATTGTCCCCGATGTAGTGGCAAATTGCGGGGGCGCTACTGTATGTCACTTCGAGCGAATCCAAGGTTTGACTGATATGTACTGGGATCTCGAAACAGTTCGCCAGCGATTAGAGCAGAGAATTACGTCAGCCTACAACCAAGCTGTAGATACTGCAAATGAACTGGAATTAAAATCCCTTAGAACATCGGCTTGGATAAACGCACTTCGCAAAGTAGAAAAATCTATGATGTCTCGGGGTTGGGTATAATCTAGTACAACCTGGATGAAAGAGGTGACAGAAATGGAAGAGATAAAAGAAATTTTGCAAGAACATCACAGTGAACTGATCAATTTACGGCGTGAATTTCATATGTATCCCGAACTTGGTTTTGAAGAATACCGCACTCAAGGGGTCGTAGAGAGATATTTACAGAATTTAGGTTTAGAAGTTTCCAGGGTGGCACAAACAGGAGTCGTGGGTTTGCTTAAAGGGGCAAACCCCGGTCCAACCCTGCTCATGAGAGCTGATATGGATGCACTTCCCATGACAGAGGAGAATGATGTGTTTTATAAGTCACAAAATGAAGGGAAAATGCATTCTTGTGCTCACGATGGACATATGGCCATGCTG
>CAZKUS010000473.1:0-1840 GCA_964556025.1 uncultured Clostridia bacterium
ATTATTTTCATAGTAACCATCATATTGCATCAACAATCACCCCTAACCTATAGCAAGATGTATAAAATTATACTTGTAGTTTTAAACAGTAGTATGTTGATAGCACTTAAAACAAAATCACACATACCATTGTACTACAAATATGCTAAATTTTCCTGCAAAAACATTAAAAAAACCGGGAATTCGACCCGGTTTTGGAACAATTTAGTTAATTTAGTCTAACTCAAAAAAATCTATTTGTTAACTTTACTTACCCATGAGCCTTCCCCGCTCAAGTTCGATAACCCGACTCAGTTCAGTAATACTTCCAGTTAGCTCGGATAGTTTCCCTTCTACCCTGACCAGAAGATAGATACTGACTGCTATGGGAAATCCCACATTTCCTATCAGGGAAGTAAGCTCTTCCACAGTCCCCACCTCCTCATGCCTTACTTATAGTATCAGCTCACAGACATTGCGCATTCTTTCAAATTACCTTTTAAACTTTGTGATTCGTTGCTTTGTGCTTTTTTCTGCAAATCTACAAAACTCCTGTTTATTTAAAGATACAACCCGGGTAAAACCTGTATACCCGGGCTGTAAACTACCAACTGCTATTTCAACCATCAAACCAGTTTTGTGATTAAAACTCCACTATGGAATTGACTTCTCTAGTCACTATTCTTGCCGCTTCTTTACTCTTCAGTTCTCCCCCAGGTGAAATGAACACACCCTTTTCCAAGATTTCAGTCATGGCATCGGATACTTCCTCTTCTGTGACATCCTCTCGGGGATCGTAAACCGTTAAAGTGAAATTACCACCTTCATTATTTTTGAAAACCATCTGTAGATACTCTCTTACCACTGCAAACACCTCCTGTGATTTTGTGATTCCTTTCCTTTATCTTGCCTTGTTTCTTTCTTATTGCCTTCAGGCAACTTTAAATTACCACCATTTCACATTTCCACATTGCATTCATTGACTAGCTATCGATTGGCCTGTTAACTTCCCAACACTAGTTCACCACTATCAAATCTGTGAACTGAAAACACTGAATGTTTTTGCAAAGTCATCAGAATGTCTCCCACTTCGTAAATGTCTTCATCGGTAGCATCTGGTTTAATACGTCCAAAGCTTCTGGTGCGTAGTATCGTTTCCCCTTCATCATCCACTCCCACATTCAACCTGAACTGCAATCTGGTCTGACCTGGCATGTTAGTAATTTCCATTTTTCTTCACCTCGGTTTGTTTGAATTCCCTCTGGGCCCTTTGGGTAATTATAAGTATACACGGGTTTGAGTGAAAATAAAAACTGGGAGAACTACAGTGGTGGGACATCACAGGAGGTAAACTCAAAGTTCTCGATGATAATTGCGCTGAAATTCATCTGATTACCGAAAATAATCAAAAAATCACCCACAACTACCACAGTTTTAAAAAATAAGCGCTATTTAATTCTGATTTGGATCGCAATAAAATAAAAACCCGCCCAGGGCCACAACTCCAGTGACACTGAACGGGTTTTACCAAAGTCAAAATATCCAGTTAAATAGTCTGTGATTAAATACATTGAACCTCTCACGACTAAAGTTACGAGAGTTGGTGATCACTTTTCATCTTAAGGGTAGATCATGATAAAGCCCTGATCGTAATCAACATAGGCGTCAAAAGCCTCGGCAAAGAATCTAAGTGGCAGCAGTGTCCTACCGTCTTCCACTGTAGGAGCCACTTGTAAGTTAACCTCTTCTCCATTGACAGTAGCCGTATCTTGGTCTAGATAAAAGACCACTGTGTCATCACCGCGTTGCGCAGTAATGGACTGATCAGATTCTTCATACTCAGTATAAGCTCCCATCATAT
>CAZKUS010000474.1:0-1839 GCA_964556025.1 uncultured Clostridia bacterium
AATTATTAGTGCCTATTATCCAGGTGGTTCAGATGTTTTAGAATCAGTGCGTCCAACACTCAATTTTCTGAGCGAATTATGCGGAGTAGCTTTGGAAAAGTATCATTTGGGATCTTTAGCTGATAAGTTTCTTGTGACTGCTGAAAAAGATCGAATTGCTGCTGAAATTCATGACAATGTGACACAAGATATTTTCGGTATTGTTTACGGTTTAGATAATGTAATAAAAAAATATGACTTGAATAAAGATATTCAAGATCAATTAAGACTAATCCAACAAACCAGTCGAAAAAGTATTACAGAGCTCAGAAAAATTATATATTCATTAAGTACCAAAAAGAGTGACAACGAACCTTTTGTTAAAGAGGTTAATAAGTACTTATCAGAAATAGGGAGTTTAAATAATATTTCCATAACTTTTGAGCATGATGGAGAGATTTGGTCTTTAAGTCATCCTTTGAAAAAAACCTTGTTCCGCATTATCCGAGAAGCTACTGGTAATGCAATTCGCCACGGAAAATGTTCTAAAATAATGGTACATTTTGGTTGGGATAATGAAGAAAATATTATTTTATCTATCAAAGATAATGGAAATGGATTTGAATCGAATGAAGTTTTACAAAGCGGAATAGGTATAACAAACATGAAAGAATTAATAAGAAATAAAGGCGGAAATCTTAACATTACAAGTGACCCCGGTACGGGAACAAAAGTTACCTGTAAAATTCCTAACTTTGATATTGAAAATGAAAACTATGCTACAGGGGGTATTAGTTAATGAAAGTGGTTATTATTGATGACCATCCAGTAGTAAGAAAAGGTATAGAAGATACCCTGGAGTTTGAACACGATATAGAATTGATTGGTTCTGCAGCTACCTATGAGAGTGGTGTAAAACTTATAACTGAAAAAGATCCAGATATAGCTATTGTTGACCTAAGGCTTCCAGAGAAAAGTGGAATCGAGTTAATTGCAGAAGCTAGTAAGCTAACAAAGGGTTGTCGTTACTTAATTTTAACTTCTTACGCTTCACAAGATGAGGTAACCAGAGCAATTTCTCATAATATCCATGGTTATGTATTAAAAGATGCTCATCCAGATGAACTTTTAGAAGCTGTTCGTACTGTTTCTAGCGGTCGTAAATATTATGCCCCGGAAGTAGTTGATATCGTTATGAATAAACAAGAATCAAGTCCCTTTGCAGATCTAACGGATAGAGAGAAAGATATTTTAAAAGCTCTAGCTGACGGCCTTAGCAATAAAGTCATTGCAGAAAAGTTGTTTCTAAGTGAAAACACTGTCAAAAAGCACATATGTAATATACTTCAAAAACTGGAACTTGAGGATAGAACCCAGGCCGCCCTTCTTGCCTACTCTGAAGGATTAGGAGGAGAGGGGATTAAGAGCCATGCTTAGCTATAAAAAAATTGGAACAGTTATTTTTGTATTACTGATAGTATTTTTTGTATCAATGTTTGTGTTAACTATTGTCAGAGAAGCTCCTACCCTGGCTGTAAGTGTTCGTTCTTGGAGTATGGAACCGGTAATGACAAGAGGTGATATGGTAGGGATATTGCCAGTTACTGATGCGGAGGATTTATCCGAAGGCGATATAATAATGTTCCGCTCTGAGGAAGTTGGAATCCGTGATTGGACAATGCATCGGATAGTAGGAGGCGATCATGAAGAAGGATTTATAACCCAAGGAGATAATAATGAAACTACAGATCAAGAAGGCACGGGAGCCTACCCCCCTATAGAACCCGAATGGATCGGAGGAGTAGTACCAACGGTTGGAGAGTTTCCATTAAAAATTCCACTTGTGGGTTATATACCATT